>CAZFHF010000357.1:0-3349 GCA_964518655.1 uncultured Bacteroidales bacterium
TCCCACAAGCCCCGAATTTATGGGCAATTATAATACGCCCGGAATAGCTTTGAGTGTTTTCGTTTCCGGTAATTATGCATATGTGGCTGATGCTCTTTCCGGCATGCAAGTAATCGATGTCACCGATCCAACGAATCCGACACATGCTGTAAAATATAATTCTCCAAATTGGGGGCAGGATATAGTCGTTTCTGATGGGTACATTTTCTTGGATGATGTAGCTTCACTGATCGTCCTCAGCTTTGACCCCTCAATGGGCGTGGTTGAGGAGTTGAATGGTCTCCCCGACAAATATGAGCTTTTCCAGAACTACCCCAACCCATTCAACGCCCAAACCAAAATCAGCTACAGCCTGCCAAAGCAATCGCAGGTCACACTCGACATCCATGATATCCTCGGACGCAAAGTCATCACACTTCAAGATGGCCTCCAGCCGGCTGGTAAACAGTCGGTTGTCTGGAACGCAAAAAAGTTTTCATCGGGAATATACTTTTATCGGATCAATACAGGTGTTTATATCGAATCAAGCCATTGTTTATTGATTAAATAAAAGCAGTGTTGAATTAGAGATAAGCTTTTAAGGAATTGGAGAATATTAAAATGAGTAGAAATGTAAAAATCATCGTATTGACATTACTTATCTTCTGTTATACGGGCTTGACTAAATCGGTAGAAGCCCAGGACGTGGATATTGATTTTGTCTCTTCGACGTTATGGACAGCCTTAGAGGATGTCAAGGTTATCGATAATTATGTTTATTGCGCTTTCTCATGCGGTTTGTTAGTATTGGATATTTCGGACCCAACTCAACCTATCTGGATTAGTCAGTTACCGTTTCAATCAGGCGCCGCGATAGATATTGTTGATAATATCGCATTTCTTGCCGATTTCAAAACCGGGCTTAATATTATAAATATCGCTGATCCTAGCAGCCCGACTTTTCTTGGAAATGTCAATACACCGTTTATGATGTCCGATGTTTTTATAGCCAATGATTATGCCTATATAATAGATACTCAGAATGGATTATATATAGCAAATTTTGACAATTTGAATGAGCCTGTAATTATAGGCCATTGTGATACGCCCGATTACGCCGATCAAGTCTATGTCTATGGCGATTATGCCTATATTGCAAATCGTGCTCAAGGGCTGCAAATAGTCAACATTTCCAACCCTGCAGATCCATTTATTGAAGCTGACTATAATGTTGGTGAAACTACATTGGGAGTGTTTGTCGATGGCAACTATGCTTATCTTGCTAATAGCACCGACGGCCTGTGTATTCTCAATATTGAAAATCCTTATAACCCTCTATATGTTGGAGGATGTGACACACCTGGTTTTGCTGATGCTATTTTTGTTGACAAGGGCTATGCTTATGTTGCCGATGGTACTGGCGGATTATGTGTAATTGATATAAGCGAACCTTCAACCCCCTCAATCATTTGGAGTTATGATACAAATGATTATGCTATTAATGCTTCTATTAGTGGGAATTATTTATACTTATCTGACTATAGATCATTACAAATATTCGATATATCCAATCCGGAAGAGGCGGCCAATATAGGGAGCTATGATGCACCGAATTCTATAATGAGGGTTTTTATACAAGGCAATTATGCGTATGTAAGTGGAAGCTATGGATTATGGATAGTAGACATTTCAGATATTTGCTATCCGACTGAGACAGGTCACTGTAGTACTCCAGGTTTTATAGACAATATATATATTTCAGGTAATTATGCCTATGTAACAAACAGACAATACGGAGTGCATATAGTGGACATCTCCAATCCCACCAATCCGGTCATTGCTGCAACTTATGATACGCCGGATTTTCCTTTTGATGTTTTTGTTTTTCAAACTTATGCATTTATAGCGGATGAGGAACTATTGATTATTGACGTCGCCGAACCGACAAATCCTGTTTTTGTTACATCAGTTGATCTTCCCTACTCGGGTGTAAGTCATGTATTAGTAAAAGGACAATATGCCTATATAACTAATTTCGGCGATGGCAGATTATATATTATAGATATCTCAAACATCGAAGAACCGCAAATTCTTGGGAATATCTCTATTTCCGGATTCGCTTCTGATATTTTTTTTCAAGACGACTATGTTTATGTAACAGCTTATTATGGTTCTCTACAAATATTCGATGTTTCTGACCCCAATAATCCATCTTTAATATCTAGTTATGGTGAATTTTTCAGTCCGACTTATTTGTATATTTTCGGAGACTATGCATTCCTCGCTTCTGATTTCGGTGCTAATAATCCCAGTATAAAGGTTCTCGATATATCGGTTCCATCAACGCCGGTCTGGGCAGGCAGTTATTCCACACCTGGCTATGCTAACGATATTTTTATTTCAGGTGATCATCTTTTCCTGGCTGACCTAACATCACTTCAGGTATTACACTTCAGCCTTACCGATATTGATGAAATCACCGGCTTACCAGCCCAATATTCCCTCTTCCAGAACTACCCAAACCCATTCAACGCCTCCACCACAATCAAATACACGCTGTCGGAACCAACTGAGATAAGCATCAATATCTACGACATCCTCGGCCGCAAAGTGAAGACACTCTATAACAGCATCCAAACCGCTGGCAAGCATTCGATCATCTGGAATGCCGATGGTTTCTCTTCAGGCGTTTATTTCTGCAGTATCCAATCAGGAGACTATACTGAAGCTAAGAAGATGTTGTTGCTGAAATGATTTGGTTTATTCAATTTGAAACTATAAAGTGTCTATTGGAAGCCAATTGAAATCCCTATCTTAAATTACTTTTTATAACAATGAATAGGCTGAGTATCGGCCGCAACGACACAGTAATTGCAGTTATTACACAAAGCTGTTTCGCTGATACCGTTTTTGAATTTATTGGGCAGGTCGGGTTCCATGATTAAGGGCCTGGCCATGGAACAAAAATCGGTTTTCCTGGATTCTATAGCTAACTCCATACGTTTTTTAGACCGCATCCCGCCAACGGTAATAATAGGTAATGATACTGCTTGTTTAACCATGGCCGCTGTTTCGAGATTATAGCCTTCAGAAAACGGCGGTTGTTGGAGCCTGACAAATGGAATAAAGAGATTCTTCAGAAAAAATTTAACTATGGGATGATACTCACAATACGGGCGCATATAACTAAAAAGAGCCTCCGTTGGAAGTTCACCTCTGGCCATAATGAAACCGCCTTCGTTTGTGCCGCAGCTTAGTTCAATGGCATCACAACAACCGGTATCCTCGACCATCCTGGCAAATTGGACACAATCTTTGGCTTTGGTTCCTTTCCGGGCGCGTTCATAAGTGTTCAATTTTATAAGCACGG
>CAZFHF010000358.1:0-3319 GCA_964518655.1 uncultured Bacteroidales bacterium
CAGCATATCAAAAGGTAACAACCTATATAAATCCTGTTTTGCCCGGTGACCATCCTGATCCGACTTTATTGAAAGTGGGCGGCAATTTTTATCATTGCGTTTCCAGCTTTCATTTTACACCATATCTTCCGGTTTTGCATTCCACAGACCTGGTGCGCTGGAAAGAAATTTCAAGGGTAGTCCCGCCAGACTGGCCCGGATTGCTTAATGATGAGCCATCATACGGTATATGGCAGGGCGCAATTACCTGGTTTTATGATTCTTACTGGATCTATTTTTCAAACACTGCAGGAGGAGGACAGTATTTTTGCAAAGCAGATAATCCCGAAGGACCATGGTCGGCACCGGTAAAAATGAATACAACAGCTACAACAGGGGCCAGCGGTTATGATAATTCTGTTTTTGTCGATGATGATGGAACTCCCTATATGCTCATTAAACCAGGCCGTTATATTAACAGGATCCAGGAAATCGGAACAGATGGCCATCTGACTGGTACTGTCATTAACATGGACTGGGTCAATGCCAACGGACAGTACAGCTGGGCAGAAGGACCTGTAATGTGCAAACGGAATGGATGGTATTACTATTTTATTGCCGGAAATGTCTGGGGCGGACAATACGTGCTCCGGTCGCAAAGCCTTACCGGCGATTCAACACAATGGGAAGCAATGGGAAATGTATTTGCCCCGACAACCGATCCCCTGGTGACACTAAGATATCCAAACCATATGACACAACCCTTCCAATTAAGCGATGGCACATGGTGGACCATTGCACACAGTTATGAAAAAGTTAGCGGTAATGACTGGACCGGGTTGGGACGCCAGGGTATGCTGCACCAGATCACATGGAACACTGATGGCAAGCCAACAGCTACAGCACCTACATCTTTGCCTATGCTAAAACCTGAGTTGCCCGGGTCAGAAATTTCATGGAAATTGCCACGCTCCGATTATTTTGATAGTGAGACGATTGATCTATCATGGCACTTCTTAAATAAAACAGCAGCTGCAAAATATTCCCTGACAGACAGACCCGGATGGTTGAGAATCAGCCCGGGATCAGGAAGAAGTCACATTTTACATAAGGATGGCGGCCATTATTATACACTTGTCACAAGGGTTTATGTCAATGCTAATGAAGCAAACCAGGCTGCAGGCATATATCTTACAAACGGCAACGAGTCGGTCAACGTCAGATTGCTCAGTGGTTATTCAGAAGGGAAGAAAATTATTTTTACATTCAATGGTATAACTTACAAGTCTGACAATGAATCAGGCAACACAATCTGGTTAAAACTGGATAGAAAAGGTCATGATCTCTATGGATACTACAGTATAAACGGACTGGCATGGATTCAGGTGGGTGAAAGTATAAGCACCATTGATCTGGATAAAGAACAACCTGATTATAATTCATGGGTAGGCACCTCTCACGGACTATTTGCTGAAGGAATTACGGCCGACTTCGATCTGTTCCTTTATAAGGACGGATTTTCTGAGCTCACGGTGGCAGGCTATAATAATTATTTTGGTATAGAAACCACAGTAAAATCAGCAGGTAAAGTAGTGACTAACAATACCGGTAAAGGTGGATGGCTGATGCTGGGCGGCGTAGAACTTGGTAAAGGGCAGAAAACACCTGTTGAGGTAGAAGTTGTTGCCTCATCCGTGTCAGGGGGAAGTCTGGAAATCTGGCTGGATAACATCGGAGAGGAAGGTGCCAAAGTTGCCACTGTTCCGATTTCCGCTACAGGCAGTGAAGATTCATTTCAAACCTTCAGTACCGGCATTTCCGGAGTGTCGGGTCAGCATGATGTATACCTCCTGTTCCAGGGAGTGGTAAATGCATTTCATCTGCATACAATTCGCTTCATTCCTGATGATAAATATTTTTCTGGCGTAGATAATGAAAAAGTATACAATAACTGGTTCAGTGTTTTTCCTAACCCATTTAATGATACTCTGACTATTGACATTAAGGATGGAAAAGGCTTGTATTCTATCTATAATCTATCAGGGAAAAAAGTTGAAGTTGGAGTTATTAACAATAGATTTTATAATGCAGGTAAAAACTTACCCTCTATGAACTATATCCTGGAAATAAAAACAAAGGATAAAAGTACCGCACTAAAAATAAATAAGTTTTAAAAAGGGACAGCTCGAAGAGGTGACAGCGTCAGGGCGTAGTGCCCGGTCGCTATCCCTTTTTTTATGTTAAAATGTAATTATTTATTGACTTCAATAAAACTATCCCTTAATTTTATATAAATAAAAAACTAAATCCTATGAAATTAAAAACCAGTAAGAATATAGGCCGCAGGACTTTCATTAAAACTTCTGCTACTGCGGCAGCCGGAATAAGTCTGGTCCCGGCATTTTACAGCTGTGCATCAAAGCCAAAGCTGATGACCAGAGATTTTGGCCGGTTGAATCATGAAGTTACAACATTCGGCCTTGGAGGCCAGGCATCCATTCAATGGACGCCAAATGATGTGGATCCTGTGGCCATTATCTTAAAAGCTTTTGATAAAGGTGTAAATTATTTCGACACCTCGAATCTTTACGGCCCCAGCCAGTCCAACTACGGCAAAGCATTTAAAAATCTTAAACTGATACCTGGTAATTCTATTTACAATGATAGTCTGAGAAAATCAATATTCCTGACATCAAAAACGCATCTAAGGTATGCAAAAGGTAACCTGGAAGTCGAAGGTATGAGCAACTGGACGAACGGACCAGAGGGATCTCATACTATTGATGATCTGAAACGCAGTTTGTCACAGATTTTTGGTGATTGTGAAGGGAACTACCCCAAGGGTGCCTACCTTGATATGGTTTTAATTCACAGTGTCACCAGTAAGGCCGATGTGAATGCAGTGTTTGAAGGACTCGACAACCCGGATCCACAGGCCGAAAGAATAGGAGCTTTGGCGGCCTTGCGTGATTACAGGGACGGGACAAATTTTACGGGATTGAACCCCGGTGAAGAAAAACTGATCAATCATATTGGCTTCTCCGGACATTATAACACAGCTGTAATGATGGACATGATCCGGCGCGATACTTACGGTGTTTTGGATGGCTTGCTGGTTGCTATTAATCCAAATGATAAGTTATACTTTAACATGCAGAACAATGTTATACCTGTTGCTTCAGCAAAGAATATGGGAATTATTGGCATGAAGGTATTTGCAGACGGAGCAATGTATTCAAAAGGCGCCCACTGGTCGCACCAGCCTTCTGACGTTGTAAGGCAGGTTGGTAGCAGGGAGATGCCCTTCAGACCCCTGATTGAATATTCGTTAACAACTTCC
>CAZFHF010000359.1:0-3312 GCA_964518655.1 uncultured Bacteroidales bacterium
GGTTCTTAAGACTTTCCCGAATTCCGTCAGAATAACATACAGAATTACCTTTAGTCACTATAATAAAGTCAGGCCGGAAATGTTTCAGCCTTGCGTTGATTTTAATGAAATTGAATCTTCATTGAAATCTAAACTTAAGGTTTTCCTTAATGATACACCTGATTATGTCCATTCACTGGATTTATATCCTTCATCCGTAGAATACTTAATTGAAAAAAATGATTAAGGCAGGGATTACAGGTGGTATTGGAAGCGGAAAATCAATTGTTTGCGAAGTATTTAAATTATTGGGTGTACCAGTATACAATGCTGATAATGCTGCAAAAATTCTATCTGACACTGACAGTGAGCTTAGAAATGAACTTATTCAATCATTCGGGGAAAATATTTATGATGGACAGATATTGAACAGGTCATTATTTTCGGAAATAATATTTAATGATGCAGAAGCATTAAATAAAACAAATAAGATCTTTCATCCACGGGTAATAAATCATTTCTTAGGTTGGGCCGAAGAATACAATAACAAACCATATATACTTCTTGAAGCGGCGATTCTTTTTGAAAGCGGTACTTTCAAGATGCTTGATAAAATAATAACTGTTACTGCTCCGGAAAAAACAAGAATATCCAGAGTTTTAAATAAAAGGAGTATCAGTAAACATATAATTGAAAAAATTATTCAGAACCAGCTTCCTGAAGAAGAAAAAATCAGGCAATCGCATTATGTTATACATAATGACAACAAAACATTAATTTTACCTCAAATATTGGAAATAAACGAGGAATTAAATAAGCTAAGCAAAGCATAAAATATTGTTAACCGGAAAATAACTTATGGGAAAATTTGGAAAATGGATTGGAGCAGGATTAGGATGGGCTTTTGGTGGCCCCCTGGGAGCTATTTTGGGCTTTGCCTTCGGATCTTTTATAGATGCCACTAATGTTGAAGTAATAAGTGACAACCGTAAAACAACCACAGGTGATTTTGCCGGAAGTCTCCTGGTACTTGTTGCATCAGTTATGAAAGCAGATGGCAGGGTATTACGCTCAGAGTTGGATTATGTTAAAAAATACTTTGTTCAGGCATTTGGGGAAGCCTCAGCTACAGAAGCACTAAAAATTCTCCGGGACATACTGAAACAGACAATCCCAGTGAGGGATGTCAGTGTCCAGATTAAACAAAGAATGGATTATGCATCCAGGCTTCAACTTCTGCATTTCTTATTTGGAGTCGCAGACGCTGACGGGCAAATTGACCAGAGCGAACTTAAACTAATTGAACAAATCTCATATTACCTGGGAATCAGCTCTTCAGATCTGGGTTCTGTAAAAAATATGTTTATCAAATCAATTGATTCTGCATATAAGATTCTTGGGGTTGATAAAAACATTTCAAATGAAGAACTAAAAAAAACATACAGAAAACTAGCCATCAAATATCATCCGGATAAGGTGAATTATCTTGGTGAAGACATCAAGAAAAAAGCCAATGAAAAGTTTCAGAAAATAAACGAAGCATATGAGTCAATAAAAAAAGAAAGAGGGATGACCTGAAAATATTTTATATTTAATACCTGAAAAACCGAAAAAATATATAAATTTTAAACTTTATTCTTTAGTCTGTATCTGTTTTGTAATAAATATTAAATTTACAACCAAATTTCAATAATGATTGTGCTATGGACTTAAAAGATATTTTATCGATTTCCGGACAGAGTGGATTATTTAAATTCATTTCTCAGGGCAGACAAGGTATTATTGTTGAGTCATATACTGATAAAAAGAGAACCTGTGTTTATTCAACCCAGAAAGTAAATTCTCTTGCTGATATTGCTATTTACACTGAAGATGAGGAAATACCTTTAGCTGATATATTTAAGAGCATTTATAAAAAGGAAAATGGGGGCGAATCAATTGATTATAAATCATCTCCTGAAGAACTGAAGAAATATATGGCAGAAATCTTACCTGAATATGACAGGGAAAGAGTATATGTTTCGGATATAAAAAAAGTCATAAGCTGGTATAATACTCTTCTTAAGTTAAAATTATTGAAATTTGACGAAGAAAAGGAAGAAAAGAAGGCAGCAGAATCAAAAGATGATCAGGCAGACGATAAGAAGGCAAGTGTACAACAGGCAAAAGATACGATCAAAAAACCCAGGGAAGCTCAGAAAAGAGTAAAAATGAAGGCTAAGGCAGAATCAAGTCATAAAGCAAAAGATGTAAAAAGGGTAACACCTCCAAAGATCGGCAACCGGTAAATAACTTAAATACCCATTATAAACTTTGTGACTCCGGCGGGATTCGAACCCACGACCCACGGCTTAGAAGGCCGTTGCTCTATCCAACTGAGCTACGGAGCCTGCTGATTCAAGTTTTTTCAGGCTGCAAAAATAAAAAAATATATTTTATGATTAAGTAAATAAGGATTTTACTTTCTGCCCTTTTGCAAATTTCTTAATAACTCCTCCTTCTTTTTCAATTCTTCGATCAGTTTCTTATTTTTTTCTTCAATTTCTTTTGATCTGTTTTCAAGTTCTTTTAAAGGTGTTATATCAGATGAAACACCAAATGTTCCTATTATTTCTCCTTTTTCATTAACGAGTGGCATCTTTGTTGTCGTTACCCAGTTTATTCTCCCATCCTCCATTGTTTCCTTTTCTATTTTGTTGATTATTGATTTTCCTGTTCTTATGATCTCCATCTCATCATTATATGCCGGCCGGGCATGCTCATCAGTAAACAAGTCAAAATCACTCTTGCCTATAGCATCCTCAGGAGTTTTAAAACCAAATGCAAGTGACATGGATTTGCTGATTCTTAAAAACCGGCTTTTCTTATCTTTAAAATAAATGTTATCCGGACTAAAATCCATAAGGTTCTTAAGCAAGGCTGTTTCTTTCATTAAATCCACCTGAATCTGATTGAGCTCCTCATTTTGCTTCTTAAGTCTGCTCATAAGCTCATCCTGCTCTTTTCTGTGTTTCTCAGATGCTTTCTGTTCATCTTCCTTTACTCTTCTTAACTCTTCCTGTGTTGCCTTCATCTCCTCCAGGTTCTGGCGCATCTCTTCTTCCTGCTGAGCTAATTCTTCTGAACGTTTGTTCGATTCCTCCAGCAGCTGTGCAGTTTTAATGTTTAACTTTACAGTCACAATCGTTGATGAGATACTCTCAGCTACCTGCTCAACAAACGTTATTTCATGTTCCTTTAATTCATTCAATGATGCCAGCTCAATAACTCCAAGTATTTCATCCTCCAGTTTTAAAGGGACAATCAGTAAATTCCTCGGAAGGGCTTTCCCTA
>CAZFHF010000360.1:0-3279 GCA_964518655.1 uncultured Bacteroidales bacterium
CAAAAAAAATGGTTGATCATTCACTGGATAAAGGATTTGATTATGATAAGGGCGGCTTATATTATCAGGGATATTATTATAATGATTCCGATACCATAACTATAATCAACAAGACAAAAACATGGTGGGTGCAGGCTGAAGCATTGAATACATTTTTATTAATGTCAGAATTATTCCCTGAAGAATCTAAATATTACTATGTCTTTCTGAAACAATGGGAATACATTAACAAGTATATGATTGATCATAAACACGGGGGATGGTATGAAAACGGACTTGACAATAATCCGGAGCAGGTCAGGGCGCCCAAGGCATTTGACTGGAAGATAAACTACCATAATGCCAGAGCGTTAATGAATTGTATAAAAATACTCAAATCAGAGCATGAATTAACAGCTAAATAATCATATTAAGGACTTTAGTATTTTTCCATGGTCATTTCACTGCTGTCTTCTATTGCTCCTCCTTCAGGAATACGGGGTTTTATTTTTTTCATAGCATATTGTTTGATTATATATTTAGTTTTTAACCAGATGAATTCGTTTTATTTTAGTAATCTCAATGAGAATAATTTCTTAATTACTAATCCAAGGATTAAGAATAATCCGAGAAGTACTATAATAACAGGAGAACAGGCTATATCCATTTTCCAGGATATATAAAGGCCTGTTGTTGATGTTACGACACATATAATCCATCCGATCCATATTTTTGGCCACCATCTTCCTGTAAAAATTGTTGATATGGAAGCAGGAATGATTAAAAAAGCAAATACTGTTAAAATACCTGCAATATTAACTGCTTCAATAATTACAATCCCAAAAGTTAAATAGAACAGAAAGTCCCATAATCGAGGATTCTTAAGGTTATTTTCCTTGCTTTGATGAGAATCGGTTAAAGCCAGAAACTTACGTTTGAAAATAATATGCAAAGAACCTGCCAGCAATACAACAATAAAAAGCTGCGTTACCTTATGCCATGTAACCCATAATATCGAACCTGCAAGCATGTCATGAATATGTACATCACCTCCTGCACCTTTATCCAGTATTATTACCGTACCCGTTGCTGCTATTGCATATGATATTCCTATAATAGCTTCAAGGGGAATTCTTATTTTTTTATTTTTCAGGAAAGTAAACATTAAAGCAGCGAGTATTATAAATCCCAGTGAGAACAGATAAGTAAAAACATTACTGTGATCATGTTCATGCATTGCTTCAGGATGTGACATTGCAAACACAACCATTGCTACTGCAGTGCCCAAAGCTGCTATCTGTGCCAGGGCTATATCAATAAATATTATTTCCCGTTTAATAACGTGGATCCCAAAATATACATTAATTAAACCGAGCAACAAACATGCAAAAAAGGGCAGTAATAAGAAATCAATTGCTATCATTTTATTTTTACTTGAGTTATTTAAATGTTTTGTAACTTTATTAAATCCATCTCCTTGCTTTTTTTTATATTCCAGATACTCACTGCCGAAAGTATTTTTAAGCTCCTTTTCCTCAAATGGGATAAACATGAGATTCATAAAAAGGGGAAAAAGAACAGGTGTTATCAGCGCTATCAGGTTTTTTCATATTGTTTTTTATTTATTAGTTGTGTGCTAATTCTGATAAAGGAAAGTATGAAAACGAAAATTCCGAGCAAACATACAATTGCCGGCCCATTGGAGATATTATAAAAATAAGATATGTATAGTCCGGTTATTGAACCCATGGCACCAATAATCCAACTCCATATTATCCGTTTTTTCCAGTTTTTTGTGAATAATCTTACGGAAGCAGCAGGGGCAATTAATAATATAAAAACAAGGAATATGCCCAGTATAGGAACAGCCTTTACAATAACAATTCCAAATGTGATATAAAAAATAAGGTCAATAATTTTATCGCTCGTTGTATTATGTTCGGAGTCATCAGATACTAAGGAAATTTCCTTCATCCTTTTTCCAAGGAGCACATGTATTAAAAGAATAGAAACAAAAAGGATTGAACAATATAGAATATTATCCCAGGTAACCCACAGTATGTTACCTGTGATTGTTTTGGTGATAAAATTTGAACCGCCAGGTACTTTTTCAGCAAGAAGCAGTGCTAAACCCAGAGCTATACAATAAAATATGCCTACTATTGCTTCCCGCGGTAATATTTTCCTGCTGGTTTTAATAAGTGCAAATACTGATATAACAAAAATTGTAAAACCGTAGGAAACAAGCTGAACACTGAATGATTCTTCAGCATATCCAAATAATATACCAATCATGGTGCCCAGTGCAGCAATTTGTGCAATTGCAATATCAATAAATATTATACCCCGTGATAATATATGGTTCCCAAAATAACTTAATATCCCTGCAGAAATAATACATGCAACAGCAGGAGCTGACAGAAACAATAAATTGTCTAACATAATAACATTACTTTATATATGTATTTATTTGTTCTATCCAGTAATCAATAAGTTTAAAATTATTGTCAATACCATCGCTATTGTTTACAAACAGAGGCAGGTATAATGCTTTAATGCCGGTCTTCGCCTCGATCATTTGCGGTGACTTCTTTTCAAAATAGCTTGCAACAAGCATCAGCTTTATATCCTGCTCTTTAATGAGGTTAATTATATACTGTACATGCTTTGCTGATGGAGGAATGCCGGGTTTTGGTTCTATATAACCGGATATCTCCAGTCCGAATACATCAGCAAAATATGCCCAGTTTTTATGATAGGCAATAATTTTTTTACCCCTGAAAGGCAAAGCTTCTTTTAACCAGCCTCCCAGCAGGTCTGTTAATTTGCTTCCTTTATAGTCTTTCTGGAGAAAAACAAAGAGTGTTTTATTTTCCAGTAATTTTGAAAGTGTTTCACCACCGAACATATCAACCAGCTTATCTCCGAACAATGCCCGATCAACCCGGTCGATAAATTCATCCCTGTTCTTTTCGTAGAATGATGAATTTGCAGGATCTGTTTTAATAAGTCCGATTGTAATATTTTTGGCGATTATTTTCCAGTTAAGCGGACTTGTGTTAATGTGGGGATTACCCATCAGGTGAACATCGCCTTCGGTGCGATCCCCTTTTTCAACTTTTTCAAGGATTTTTACCCCATCAGATACTGATACAAAACCCGTTGCTCCATCAATAATATTTTTATTATGAGCTTTGTCCAGTAAGGTAGTCGACCATTGTTCCAAATCCATGCCTGTTGTTATCCACATATCAGCATTATGCATCATCATTGCGTAACTGGGTTTTGGTGCAACAAAAT
>CAZFHF010000361.1:0-3278 GCA_964518655.1 uncultured Bacteroidales bacterium
TTTTCATTTTGCCATAATTCAAAAGCATATGATAATTTTGGGTATGTTTGAGCAATACCGCCTCTAATTTCAATACCGATAAATGATTCAAATTCTCTGTATAGTTCGTTATCAATTTGATAATATGGATTATTTATAAGGGCTTTTGCCAAATTTTTAGGTTCATCGACAATTTCTGTCGTTGTAAAAATCTGCATTATTGGCAATGCTGTAAAAACTAATTTATATTCACAGTAAACTTCTTTATCGTATTTAACTTTCAGTTCATATGGTTTGTTTACGCATATAGTTCCTAAATTGTTGTAGCTATTATTGACTAATTCTTTCCCATTCAGATAAACGGCATTTGCTGTATAGCTATAATTTACCAGTGTTGTATATTCCAATAATGTATCTGAACTTACAGGGTAATAAAAATAATTTGAAGAACTATCATAGGCACATTTGGCTCCTCCCAGATTTAAATTAATACCATAATCTATAATCCTTATTTCAGGGTCATTAATTTTCTCTTCATCTTCACAACCAATAATGAAAATCATTAATAGACATAATATTATTTTTAGTATAATGATCTTTCTCATAAGTATTTAATAGATAATTAGTTGTCTATTTCGGCGTAAAATTAATAAAAGAATACTTATGTTATATTAATAATTAGTTATTAGTAGTAATATCAGGCAATCAATTCTTTATTTCTTTATTATATTAGGTACACGTCCTGAAGCAACAAAGCTTGCGCCTTTAATTTTAGAATTCAAAAAAAGAATACATTCGAAATTTATACATGCATAACTGGTCAGCATAAGGAATTAATAAACAATGTTTTAATTTTTTTTAATATAAAGCCCGATTATAATCTTAAGATAATGCGGCAAAATCAAAGTCTTACTAATCTCACTGCGAAAGCATTAACTAAGATTGATAAGACACTGGAAAAGGTAAGTCCGGACCTGATATTTATACAGGGAGATACAACTTCGGTGTTGGCAGAAGCACTTTGTGCATTTTACCGGAAAATAAAAATAGCGCATCTAGAGGCGGATTTGAGAACAAATAATAAATATTATCCTTTTCTGAAGAAATAAACAGGAAAGTTGCCGGCATTCTCACTGATTTTCATTTTGCTCCGACATAAAATGCGAAAAATAATTTAAATAAAGAAAATATAAATAATAACATATGGGTCGTAGGTAATACAGTAATAGATTCTTTATTTCTGACATTAAGAATTATTAACAGCAGGTATGAGCAGAAGTTGCTGAAAAAATACAGAGACATAGATTTCAATAAATCACTAATACTGGTAACATGTCGCAGGAGAGAGAGCTTTGGATCACCCTTCTCGGAAATATGCAGAGCACTTAAAGAAATATCCATTAACAAAAACGTTGAAATCATTTATCCGGTACATCTGAATCCGAATATTAAAGAACCTGCCTTCGATAAACTTTCGGGCATACCTAATATTATACTTGTGCCACCACTGTCTTATCCCGGGTTAGTCTGGTTGATGAATAAATACTATTTGATTTTAACCGACTCGGGAGGCATACAGGAGGAAGCTCCTTCATTGGGCAAACCTTACTGGTCTTAAGAAATGAGACGGAACGGACTGAAGGTATTGAAGCGGGAACAGACAGGCTCGTAGGTCCGGATTACAATAAGATAGTATTAGAGACCAACAGGTTGTTAGCTGATCCTGTATATTATAGTAAAATGCAACAAACAGTCAATCCCTATGGTGATGGTAATTCATCACAAAAGATTTATTCAATAATCAGAGATAAGCTTTAATAAAAAATGGCAACAAGAACTTTTGTTATTCTGCCCGCATATAATGAAGAAAAAACTCTGCCTTCTCTTTTAAGGCAGTGGGATTTCATTATTGATTGCTATAATCTTGATGCCGAGATAATTGTAATAAATGACGGCAGTACTGATGCAACTTCTGAAAGGAGCTTTACAGCAGTAGTGAAAATCGGCTGAAAATCAAGATATATGATATGTTCTCAATAAGGATAGTTAATAGTATTAACAAAAAGATACGAAGGATCATTTTTAATATGACCGGCAAAATAATTGGAGGTTTTTACTGCGTCAACATCCGGGTAAAATATATACTGATTCGGATTGAATATGATCTTTCTGTAAAAGAGTACTAAGAAAATAAAATAAATAAGTACTGGCAAAAGAAGCGTGAAACGTTTGGACATTCTAATGTTTATAAACTTGTTGGTAGTATTTATCATAATACCTGCAAATCTAATAATAAATAATTATTTGACTGCATCAAAGAAAGGGAAGATTAAAGGATTGATAATGGGCTTATTACACAAATAATGGTTTAAAATAAAAATATTATTAAAACTTGTTACATTTGCAAGGAATAATAACTTTTAGAAAGTTGAAAAGGAAGTTCGTAACAAACCTGGCTCTTCTGCTTTTTTTAAATCTTTTAATAAAACCTTTATATGCCTTCGGAATTGATGTTTCTGTGCAAAATACGGTAGGGGTATCGGAGTACGGAAAATATTTCATGTTGCTTAATTTTTCCCTTATTCTTCAGATTCTGCTTGACCTGGGACTTGAAAATTTCAACCGACGCGAGATAGCGAGACATAGTAATCTTCTGGAAAAGTACCTTTCCAACATAATAACCCTTAAGTTAATTCTTGGCATAATTTACTTTGCAGTCTGCTCAGTTATAGGGTATTTTTTATTGAAGTTCAGTGCAAAAGAGTTCAGGCTCCTTTCAGTATTGTTGATTAACCAGTTCCTGGCTTCTTTTATTCTTTATTTCAGGGCGAATCTCGGGGGGATGCACATGTTCAGGTCAGACAGCATAATATCTGTACTCGACAGGTTTTTAGTGATAATATTTACCGGCATCCTTTTATGGGGAAATATTACAAAAAGGGCATTCAGAATAGAGTGGTTTGTTTATGCCCAGACCGTTGCGTATTCCCTGAGCGCTATAGTCTCATTTTTTATCGTATATGTAAAAGCCAAATATATAAGGCCACGCTTTGATTTCAAGTATTATATTGCCGTATTAAAACAATGCCTGCCTTATGCCCTGCTGATTTTGCTTATGGCAACCTATCTTCGTATAGATACTGTGTTGCTCGGCAAACTATTAGCTGACGGACCTGAACAGGCAGGTATTTATGCACATAGCTACAGGATTGTTGAGATTTTCTCCAATTACGGATACCTCTTTGCCATACTGCTGCTGCCAATATTTTCAAGGATGATAAAGAATAAAGAGCCGGTGG
>CAZFHF010000362.1:0-3276 GCA_964518655.1 uncultured Bacteroidales bacterium
CCCAGTTAACCATAGGCTGTTCATTCAGAAGAATAAGGATTGCCCGCCTGTCAATACCCAGCTCGTCTGATAAAGCTGATACTATATGATCAAACAGCCTTTTCTTGGTATCATTCTTCCTGCCGGGAGACATGCTTATCTCAATTATTATCCTGTAAGGTGGCTTCATTGAGAAAAATTCCTTTTCATATTCAATCAGGCGGATGTTCCTGTCGTTTGCAGGTAATTCCAGTATAGTCTGAATGCAATCCATGGTGAGGTTTTTCAGGGATATCAGGAATTCTTTTTTTTCCCCTTTGGCAAGCTCTATTTTTACTAATGGCATAATATATAAGTTTTAATCTTAATGTTTCCGTTTTCAAAATTAAGCAACAATGACAAATAATAATATAAGAGTATGTCATTTTGTTCCCGGAACATTACACTCAGTTGCATTTTAGCCCTAAATACCTATATTTGTATATGATAAAATCATATAAGTATTTTATAACCTTTTATACCTCATCATAATTATGAAATATATTAAATTATCCGTCATATTACTACTGGTAGCCTTAATGTCCTGTGAAGAGGATAACAATAATAATATAAATGATGATTGCCTTACAGGATCAGGTGCTACTATCATAGAAACGCCCCCGGTAAGTAATTTTCACAGCGTTGCCGTGGCTATAGAAGGCAACCTTAATATTACGCAGGATTCACCATATTACCTTAGTATTGAAACTCATCCCAACGTAATGGATGAGCTGGATGTGGAGGTTAAAAACCAGGTACTGGAAATTGGCTTTGACCGATGCACCAGCAATATTGAAAAACTGGTTATAGATGTTACAATGCCCGATATTAGTTCTATAATTTTCTCAGGAGTTGGAGAGCTAAACAGTATAAATGGCTTTAGCCTCGATGAACTTACAGTTATTTTATCAGGAATGGGCGATATTACGCTAAGCGGGGAAGTTGATGAATTTACATGCATAATATCAGGCGTTGGAAACCTTAAAGCTTTCGACCTTATAACATCAGAATGTTCACTTACTATTTCCGGCATGGGGAATGCTGAAATTACAGCAAATGACATACTTAATGTGTTTATTGCCGGCAGTGGAAACGTTTATTATAAGGGATCTCCTTCAATTACACAAAATATATCCGGAACAGGCAGTATTACAGATTCAAACTAGCCTGGAATACTCATCAATTAACAAGCACAGACTAAATATTCTTTTTTATGTAACTTTTACTTTACTTTTTGTATAGTTTACTTGCTTTTTTGTAATTTATTCTTTACATTTGTTATTGTAAGAACAACATTCCCTTTTTTTAATTAAAAATAACTAACCATGAAATTAGGTAATAATATAAGAAGATGCAGGTTTGACAATAATGAAATGTCCCAGGAAGAACTGGCTGCTGTAATTGGTGTCACCAGGCAGACTATTCACTCTATTGAAAAGGGGAAATTTGTTCCTTCTACCCTACTCGCTATGAAGATCGCCAGATTTTTCGGAAAGAGGGTGGATGAAGTTTTCTTTATTATTGAAGGCGAGGAACAGGATAAATATTAATTAGCACTTACAAAAAAATTAAATACTATGAATAATGAAAATTCGCTGACAGGCAGAAAAAGGCAGTTAAGAATCAGTGCAGTAATCTCACTGGTGTTATTAACTTTATGTGTTTTATGGCTGATATTTGATTTGTATGGTTACCAGGTAATAAGAGACAAATCACCGGACCTGAAATTCGTTTCAAAAGGAATAGTACTGGGTTTAATTCCGAAGTTACTGGTATACCTGCCATTAGCTGTTTCACTTTTCCTGATAGTAAAATCCTTTAAGGAACTCAGGCTTTTATCCTACCTGTGCATTTTGCTTGGTATTGTATCCTTTGTGGCTATTGCGGGTGATGTTGCATCATTGAACGATATAGGGAAAGATTATATTGAAGGGGATTATAAATGCATACTGGAGTGGACTGGTCTTTATGCCGGACTAATATTCCACTTTGTGTTTTATGTGTCGGGAATAATAATTATTTACAAGAGTATGAAGAAATCAAGGTCCCTGGAAAATGTTGAGATAACAATTGTTGATGAGACCCTTTTTGAAATCACTCAATTGGCAGGAGTAGTGTGCGGATCAATAGGAATCGTTTTTACATTATATATGTATATTGTTATGGGGCATGCCAAAATTCCTGAGAATAACTGGCTGATATGGCTGAACTTCGGATATTGTGCAGTTTTTCTTATCCCTTATTTATCAATTAATCTTTACTGGATTGGCAGGCTTATACTCAGCAAAAAAAAATCATTATATGATGAAAAGCAAAAACTGGATCTATTCAGGGCAGGATGGGCAGCATGGATCATTTCGATCCCCCTGATGCTTGTTTTTCTGCTGATCAATTTGGGCAGGGCTGATTTTGCGTCATCGGTACTATGGTTTCCCTTTTATATGTTTCTCAGCCTTTTTCTTTTTTCAACTGCAACGTTGATATACTTTAAAAAAGGAAATTGATTTATCGTCTCCGGAACGAACAGCGAACAGCGAACAGTTAACAACGAACCGCAAACCGCGAACAGCGAGAAACCAGCAACCTGAAACCTGCAACCAAGGACCTGCAACCAGGGACCTGCAACCAGGGACCTGCAACTAGTCAGTATTTATTCCTTTTCCTCATCTTCACACCCTCCCTGCACATCTTTCCAAAAGCCTTATCCTTCCTCCTCTTCTCGGCAATGCTTGTCTGAAACCTTTCCTTTTCCCTTTCCATCTTCAGAAAGTTATCATAAGACTCCCTGTCAACATCACCCTTATTAACAGCATCTATAACTGCACACCCTGCCTCATGGGTATGGGTGCAATCAGTATACCTGCATTCGTGTGACAATTTGAATATTGCGTCAAACGTTTTATCCAGTCCGGTTGAAGCTTCTGCAATCCCTACTTCCCTCATTCCTGGATTATCAATCAGTATACCGCCCTTCTCAAGAACATACAATTCCCTGTGTTCAGTTGTATGCTTTCCCTTATTTGTACTGGCACTAATTTCTTTGGTCCTCATAATCTCTTTTCCTGCCAGGTTATTTATTAGTGTTGATTTGCCGACGCCAGATGAGCCAAGGAAGCAATAAGTTATGCCTTTTGTCAGCATCGCTTGCAGTTCTTCCAATCCTTCCCCGGTAATGCTACTTACAGGCATAACCTCTATGTTTTTAATTCTTGCATTCAGCCTTTCTATAATATCAGATAGTTCACTTTCGCTTACCAG
>CAZFHF010000363.1:0-3272 GCA_964518655.1 uncultured Bacteroidales bacterium
TGACATGAGACTGCAAAGGTTGACCGGATTGGAAAGGGATAAGATAAGGCAGGAGCATGATGAATTAATGGAATTAATAAAGTATTTAACCCAGATCCTTGAGAGCGAAGAATTAAGGATGAAGATTATTAAGGATGAACTTAATGAAGTAAGGGAAAAATTTGGAGATGAGCGAAGGACTGAGATAGTGCCTGATATGGAAGAGTTTAATCCGGAAGATTTTTATTCTGATGATGATATGATTATTACCATTTCGCACCTGGGTTATATAAAACGGACACCTCTAAGTGAATTCAGGACCCAGCACAGGGGAGGTGTTGGTTCAAAAGGAAGTGAGACAAGGGAGGAAGATTTCCTTGAGCATATGTTTCATGCAACGATGCATAACAATTTGCTATTTTTTACCGAGAAAGGTAAGTGCTTCTGGCTCAAAGTTTATCAACTTCCTGAAGGAACTAAAACTTCAAAGGGAAGGGCAATACAGAATTTGATAAATATCGAGCAGAATGACAAGGTAAGAGCTTATATAAATGTTAAGAGTTTGTCAGACGATGAGTTTCTTAAGAACAACTACATAATAATTTGCACCAAGCAGGGGACAATAAAGAAGACTTCAGTAGAGGCATATTCCCGTCCGCGCCAGAACGGGATCAATGCAATAACGGTGAAGGAAGGGGATAACTTAATCCAGGCCAAGCTTACCAATGGAAGCAATGAGATACTGCTGGCCGTGAAATCAGGAAAAGCAATACGTTTCAATGAAAGTACCGTTCGTCCGATGGGCAGGAATGCAGCAGGAGTAAGGGGCATTCAGCTGTCAAAAGATCCCGGGGATGAAGTAATTGGTATGGTTTGCGTGCAGGATACGTCGGAAACGACGATTCTGGTAGTTTCTGAAAAGGGTTATGGCAAGCGAACGTCGGTTGAAGATTACAGAATAACCAATCGCGGAGGGAAAGGCGTAAAGACAATAAACATCACTGATAAGACCGGCAAGCTTATTGCTATTAAGGGTGTAACCGACAATGATGGACTTATGATAATCAACAGGTCAGGAATAACAATAAGGATTGCCGTGGAAACAATAAGGACTATGGGCAGGGCCACACAGGGTGTGAGACTGATAAATCTGAGAAACGGCGATTCAATTGCTGCCGTAACCAGTGTTATTGCTTCCGGGGAAGATGAACAGGAGTAGATCAATCAGCGTACGGGGCATATTTATTCCTTCATTATATTTCAGTGCAATAAATTTATCCTGTTCAGGTTATTATAAGTGGACAGCAAATATTATTTCATTTGGTATAATATTTGAACTTATACATTAAAAATATATATTTGCGAAAATTATAATCAAAATCAAATAAAATGAAGCGATCAAGTATTGTAATTGTAACATTAGCATTTGTTTTAGCCGGTTATTTAAAGGCTCAGGAAATGGCAATCCAGCCAATAATAAATTATGGTGCTCTGGAAAGCAAGCTGAAAAAAAGCAATTCTGATATTGAAGATCCGAAGAAGAATATAAAGGTAAAGACCTGGATGTCAAGAGGGGAGTTATTGCTGGAGATTTATGTTGTTAATCTGCAGTATTTAAGGAGGGACATGCCAAGTGCGGAAGCAAAGTTATTTTTCAGGGAGCCTGATGAAAAAAGGCAAAAGCAGGAAGGTCCCAATCTTATTGAGGAATATATATATGACAGAATAACATTAACATTTAAGAATGATGCTCTTGTTGACTGGGTAGAGACAAATAAAATAACAGAAGATGCTCTTTTCAAGGCAAAGGAGGCATTTATGAAGGTAGAGGAGCTTGACACTGAAGGAAAGGAAACTAAAGAGCTGAAAGAGTTTCTTGTTAATTTAAAGCTGAATTTTGAGAGTGAGGCGGTTTACCAGTTCAACCACAAGAATTATCAAAAATCTTTTGATTGTTTTAAAGAGCTGCTTGCCATAAATGAGACGAAAACAATGGGAAATATAATTGACACCATAATATTCTATCATACAGGCAGGGTTGCTTATGACATGAAAAACTACGAAGAAGCCATAAAGTATTTTGAGGTTGCCAGGAAATATAAATATCCTGAGGCATATCTTTACAAGTATTTATATGACAGTTATGTTGCAACTGGTGATACTTTAACTGCAGTACAGACCCTTAAGGATGGATTTACGGCATTTCCTGAAAATCAGACGATAATCATTGAGCTCATAAATTATTATTTATTAAATGACAGGACAGAAGAAGCTCTGGAATATCTTGGAATAGCGAAGGAGGATGATCCGGAAAACGTATCATTTTATTTTGCAGAAGGCACTTTATATGATAAAATGGGACGTTTTGAGGATGCCAGAAACGCTTACGAGCAGTGTATATTGCTTGATGACGAGTATTTCAATGCGTATTACAACCTGGGTGTGATGTATTATAATAAGGCTGTCGTATTATATGAAGAAGCCAATAAGATCCTGGACAATAAGGAATATGAAAAGGCCAAGGCTATTGCGGATGCTGAATTACTCAAGTCAGTGCCATATATGGAGCAGGCGCATATTATTAATCCGGATGATTTGGATACATTAAGAACTCTAAAGACTTTGTATTACAGGTTAAAGCTTGATGAGAAGTATGCTAATATAATGGAAAAGCTTGAGGAAAAGGGAGTAGAATAAACTGTTAAATTGTTTACCCTGTGAAATCCCGCAAAGCGGAAAAATTTCCAATTTTATTACACAGGTTGAATTGATAAATTGTTAAGCTGATAAATTGTCGAATAGCATCATTAAATTGATGGATTAATAAATAAAAAAGGGAGAGGTTTAAAATCACTTTTCCTTTTCCATTTACATTCTCTATTTAACATAATATTAATTATAGGGCAAATATAAGAAAAATTGCGTCCAGCTCTGCTTAGTTAACATAACGTTAGTTCCAAGATCATAGCTAATTTGGTGTTTCTTTGAATGAATAGTATGATTGTATCTGTAGATAAAGTCTGTAATATATGTTCTCAATATTTCGATTTAATGCATCAAAACTGTATCGATTTTGCACTACTTTTTTGTTATGTTCATTTTCTTTAGTGTACTTATTAGGAGAATAAATTTTATCAGTGATTTGTAAGGCAAGTTTATCAGATATTTCTTCACCTTGAAATTCAATAACAAATAGTCTGTCTTTTTCAGGCAATTTCTCACCAATAACATCTGAATATACTTCTTCAGGAAAATATCTATTGCATAAAATTGGTTTTCCACATGCAGCCGAT
>CAZFHF010000364.1:0-3271 GCA_964518655.1 uncultured Bacteroidales bacterium
GCCCATGTGCTCAACAAAACATGTCCGGCATGAGGAAACTTTGTTGTCGGCTTGATATATGCAAATAACACTCCGGCAATCGCTAAAGGATTGACCAACCACCACTTCTCAATAAAACCAAGATGAATCCCCCTATCGGGCATATTCAATATGATTTCGCCTAAATAAGGTATTAGCGAATCGCTTATAGTGGCAATACCAATAGAACCAAAGTAACCTATAAGTAACAGAACCCAAAAGTTGCATTTCCCTTTGATACATTTTTTACTAAAATGCTCACATTCATGGAGTTCATAAAGAGAAGCTGTGACAAGAGCACTCAAAACAACATGTATAGGATGGAGAACATAAAAAATATTCAGTGATGTCTCCTTCGGCAATTTCTGAAAAAGCATCATAATGAGAATACCTGTTATAGCACCAAAAGTAGTGAATGGTGCATGATTTTTTAGTTCTTTAGCAATCTGTCTCAACATTTCATATACTTTCTGAAGAATATTAAAAATTCCTTATTTTTTTAAAATTAAAAATATATCCCATATCATAAATATCATCATGGAATATTCTTTTAAAAGTTATTTCTCTAAATAGAATTTTGCACTTTTAATATATTCCACTGCTTTATTATACATTTTAATCCAAAATATTTAGAGTTTCTAAAGTACTTCTTAATATATATTCTGGATAAACCAGAACTAAAAAAGTAAAATAAAACTATAACTATAGCTTCTAGTTATCATTAGTTATAAGATAATCGGGTTTTTTCGTTAGTTAATGTTGGTTGAATAAGTTTTTTCCATTCTGATGATTTCCAGGTACCAAGCTTTGTATGCACGTTATAGTATTTCTGAGGAATCGGATGTGTTCCAATAACTACTTTTATGCCGTATCTTTCTTTAATAAAATCTTTGAAATGTGTTATGTATGGACATGGGGGATATCCAACAACAAATCCGGTGGCAAGATAAATTATTTGTACTCCGTTTTTTATCATTTCATCAGGAGCATATTCAATATTTCCTCCTGGGCATCCACCACAAGAAGTATATCCAACTATTTCTAATTCATCTTCTTTTTTATAAATACTAAAAGCACCATCTCTATTTTGCATAGCTCTGAAACACTTGCCCCCAGCACAATCACGATAACGATCACAAATAATAATTCCAATTTTTGTTTTCATTTTTTAATAATTTTTCTTAATAATAATGTGCATTTTTTTTACTGTTTATACATTATCTCAGATATATCTATTCCAATAATTTTCCTTTTTGAGTTTATATATTTTGTTATCAAACAAGCATTGAGTCATGTGCCACAGCCAAAATCAATAATTTTATCTTCGGGCTGTATATTCAATGATTTTACTACTTTCTTAATAAAACCCTTATATAAGCCAAAATAGGCTATATCCATATGTATATCATCATATTTCTCAGCAAGCGGAGTTAATTCAACTCTTGAATCAGGGTATAATCTTTTCTTTTCTTTCATCAGTTAATCCTTTTTAATTGCTGTTTTTAATATTCCATTTTTAATAGTAAATAATTTATATTCTTCTGATTTATTTATAAACTCATCTTTAAACCATTTTAGATGCTTCAAAAGAATATCTGAAACATCGTCAGGATTTTCTTTTGCAATTATTACCGGGATAAAACACTTGTTTACCATTTTTATATTTTTACCAAACTTTTTGGCTACCAGCACTTTTACTCCTCTCTCTTTCATGAATTTAATAACAGCGTTTCCTTTTTTTTGGGAACCATGTTCTGGTTTTGCTGTTTCATCAATATTTTTAGTCAAATTAAGTTTCTCCTCCACAAATTTCATTTCATTCTGAGTAGCGTCGTAAATCAAATATTTATCAGCATCGCCAAAATGTTTATTCCCGAAATTATTTTGGTGAGTTACTGCATATGCAAACATCATTTTTTTATCCATAATTTAAAGTTTTATTTACTCAATAGAATTTTTTCAATTGCTTGTAACTATATTTCTTTTGCAGTTTCATATCCATCACTAATTGCATCCTGAGCATTTCCTACTTTTTTGGCATCTCCAATAACGTAAACAGGCATTTTACCCTTTAATTCATTTTCCAGGGGATTATAGCTGTTCATACTTGTAGAAACGACAATAATATCAATATCATTAAAGGTAATATTTTCTCCATTTCTTTCAGCATAAACAGTTCTTCCTTCAAATTTTTTAATATGAGTATGGTCACTAAACACTGTTTTCTTTTCTTTCATCATTTTAAGTGAAAGATTTTTGGATATCATTTCCATATCTTCGCCAAAATCAGTAGTCCGTTTTACAATTATCACTTTATTGTTTCTGGTAATTAATGCAGTAGCGATATCAACGCCAATGAGTCCACCACCAATAATTAGTACTTTTTTATCAGATGGCAGGCTTTCTTCCAGCATAATATCAGCCCAATAGAAATTATCTAATCCCTGTATTACAGGTACGGCAGGTTTAGACCCTGTTGCCAGAATAACACCTTCATATTTGGATATAATATCGGAGCTTGTTGCTTCTTTATTAATTATATTTATTTTATTATTTTTTAATTCATTTATAAAATAAGGTACTAAACTTCTCATTGGTTTTTTATGAGGGGTAAGATGGGCCAGATTAAATTGTCCGCCCAGCTTTTCTTTCTCGTACAGGTCAACTTCATGTCCTCTTTTTTTCAAAGTTATAGAAGCTTGTATTCCTGCCAGACCACCACCAACCACCGCACATTTTTTAATTTTTCTTGCCAACTTAACAGTTTCGGTTTCTTTTCCTACTTCAGGATTAACAATACATTTTAGTCCCTGTCCTGCCCTAACACCACCCAAACATCCCTGCACACAAGCTAAACATGGCCTTATTTGTCCTTTTACTTCAGAAAAATATTTACCAACAAAATCAGGATCTGCTACTAAAGCTCTTCCAATAGCTATAAAATCTGCTGAATAATCATTTTTTATTTTTTCAATATCATCAAGTCTGTTTATTCGTCCTACAAATATTACAGGAATATTTATATTCTCTTTTATTTCTTTAGCCATTTCCCATGTCTTTCCTTTTTTAACAAACATATGCTGAAAATACCATGGTGGTGTTGAACATACACTTCCGGCTGAAACATGTATTGCCTGAACTCCTTTATTCTCAAGAATCTTTGAAAAATTTATCATTTCCGGCAATTTTATTCCTGCTGGTATCATTTCATCACCGCTTATTCTGACAATTACAGGTATATTTATTGCATCCT
>CAZFHF010000365.1:0-1983 GCA_964518655.1 uncultured Bacteroidales bacterium
TAATTTTTTTATTTATGTCCTTTCCCAATTCACATATTAATTTCCAAAGTAGTTCTAAGTTATAGTCTTCCCCATGAAACATAAAAGTCATTCCATCCAATGCTCTTAAGTAAGCTTTCTGAGGAAATCCCTTCGAACCAGTAATAAAATTCATATCAAAATAAGCATGTCCTTCATATTCTTTAATCCAATTGTCTAGTCTCTCGTCAAAATGTTCCAGATGATTTCTGATTCTCCGAAATTGTTTAAGATCAATATTTGTAATATTTTCTCCAATAATAGATTTTCTAAATTGATTTTTTTTCACGTCTAAAATCTTGTCAATATTTGAAATATGGATTAGAAAATGGTGAATGTACATAAATGTTAATGGGATGTTTTTTGCATCATATGATTCCTTGAAATTCTTATATGATAATTTCGCAAATTCAATTTGAGATTCAATTTCTCCAAAATAAACATCTATTTTTTCCATTTATAAATCTAATTTGATTAATGATTACTAATCTGGTATATGCATGACGCACAAACGTTTTGCATGTATGGCGTTGTGCCGCCATACTTATCCATATTCTCCAACCGCCATTTTTATTTGCTAATGTATCACTTTGCAATCTCTTTTCCAACAATGGGGTGGCATGCGCTATGATATGCTGTTAGCGTTTCGTGCATTTTCTGCATCTTTTTCCAGTGTTGGCATGTAGGCTCTTTTGTAATTTTTGGATTGTGTGATGGTATGTGAATTACAAATGTGCCTGCAATCAGGTCGGAGAATTTTTTCTTATCTTGAGTGAGACTTTTTCAGATTTCTGCGGCATTAATATTAGAAACTAACAATTAAATTGTGAATCAATTATCTGACGAATATATAATGGAAAAGGTCAAATCAGGAAATAATGATTACATGACCGAAATTTTTTATCGGTATAACAATCAAATTCTCAATTATTTTTTCCGTTTATCAGGAAATCTTGAAGACAGTCAGGATTTAACTCAATCTGTGTTTTTAAGGATATTAAAATACAGAAAGTCATTTAATCAATCCAAAAGTTTTAAATCATGGATATATAGTGTGTCAAAAAATATACTGAATACTAATTACCAATCAAAAATGATTAATACAGAAAATACAGAAATTATCAATCAATTAGAAGATACTAACATAAATGATGATGAATATGATTTAAGATTATATAGGACAATAAATTTGCTGTCAGATGAATACAAAGAATTAATTATTCTAAGCAAATTTCAGGGCTTGAAATACAAAGAAATTGCCGAAATATTCTCGACTACTGAAGCCTCCATTAAAAATAAGATTTTCAGGGCACTTGATAAACTTCGTAAAATATACTTTGAAACCGAATAATCAACAAATTATGAAATGTTCAGATATAAATAAGTATTTATTAGATTACCTAGATAATAATCTTAGTAGTCAAGAAAAAATAGGGTTTGAATTACATATAAAAAACTGTGATAATTGCTCAAAGGAATTAATGCAATTTAAAGAGCTCCATGATATAATGGCAAGTATAAATCCAATTGAATCTTCTGAGAATTTTCAAACCGAATTTTTTATTAAATTTAATAAAGAAATAAATAAATCTATTAGTAAATCTATAATACATTTTCCTTTAAAATCTCTATTGAGAATCGCTGCAGCTATATTATTGTTTGTTGGAGGAACTATTTTCGGTTTAATCATTCAAAATCAAGTTGGCACAAGTTCTAAGCTTATAAAACTTGAACAAGAAGTAAATCAACTTAAACAGCAAGTACATTTGTCTGCCCTAAAAGAAAATTCACCAAGTGAAAAAATACTGGCAATTGAATATCTAAATTCTTACAAGATAAATCAGGAACTGTTAAATACATTTGGTTTCCTGTTGAACAATGATGAAAGCATCAATGTAAGATTAGAAGCAGCTCAAGCTTTATACAAACTAAGTGGTAATAAGGAAGCACGGGATATTTTATTGA
>CAZFHF010000365.1:1993-3244 GCA_964518655.1 uncultured Bacteroidales bacterium
AAATTAAACTCATTAATTACTTAACGGAAATTGAAGAACACAGAATTATTGAACCATTAAAAGACATAATTCATGATAATAAAACCAATAGAATGGTTAAAGATTTTGCCAGGTCAAGTTTGCAAACTCTTATATAGATTCAAGCATTAAAACAATTAGTGCTTCAATAATTATTTAACTTTTAATTTTAAGGACATGAAAAAATATATATTAATAATTATCAGTATAGTTTTCACAATCACCAATTCATTTTCACAGGTTTATATTAAAGATTTACAGGGAATTAAAAAAATAAAAATCCTTGAAATTTATGGTAATCTTAATATTGAAGGTGTTTCTACTTCGAAAATTCAAGTTGGGAAGGAAAGTAAAAAAGAACTTCCTGTAGATGCGAATTTGGCAAAACCGGAATATTTTAAAAATGAGAATACTAATATTGGCTTGTGCTTTGAGCACGACGATGGAATTGTGACAATTTCACCTGCAAATCAAGAAGCTCAGTTTACAATTTATAAATTACAAATTCCAAGGAATGCAATGCTGGAAATTAAAACGGAAAGCCTTGATGAACAAATTGAGATTACAGATACAAAAAACACTGAAATATTTAACGAGATCGTAGTAAAGAATTTGAATGCTGAAATCAATATTGAAGTTTTTGCTTCCGAAATCGAATTATATAATATAACAGGGCCTTTGGCTCTGGCGCTTTTTTCTGGTAACTTATATATTGATTTCTTAGAACTAAATCAGCAATATCCTTCAACAATTGAGTTATTTACAGGAAATGTTGACGTACTCTTACCAAAAAGTGCAAAATTTGATATCCAAATCGAAAATGGAATAGGTGATATACATTCTGAATTTGAAATAGATATTATGGAATTAAAACCGCTTAAATCAGGGGTGACCTTGGAAGGGCGCTTAGCTGATAAAACAGAAAACACAGGCGAAAAAATTGACGCTTCCAAAATTATCGGTAAGGTGAATAATGGAGGAACTAAATTAAGTATTAATACTTTTGTCGGAAATATAAACTTAAAAAAGAAATAATCAATCTTTTTGTGCATCAGAAAGAAATAGTACACTTACCAGCTGAAGCATTTGTTGGTGTGATGGAGTTGGTAAATGTGCTATTTGTGGGTTGGATTTTTACTCTATTTGCAATAATGTTAAGGTTTGTTGCTGCATGAACGCTAACGAGAGTCTGTGCAAAAACTAATTTTCATGAAATAAATATAGGCAATAAGC
>CAZFHF010000366.1:0-1812 GCA_964518655.1 uncultured Bacteroidales bacterium
CATGCCCGCATAGATATCAAAGTTTTCTACAAACTCATAATGATAAGCACACTTTGCTGCGCACATAACGGCAGTATATTTCCAGCCATAAACATCATTAAGCAGGGTTAATGTTTCCTTGTATGTCGAATATCCGATCAGAGCCCCTATTCCAACCGTTCCCGGGCCAATATCACCTTTGAAACCATAGTCTGCAGAAATAAATATTGGATGTATGGTAGTGCTGTATTCATGACCTATATACCATGTCGGGACAAAGGCGATGCCCATATTTACAAGGATATCTTCAACTTCAAATATTTGATTTGTGGCTTTAACCGGATGAGAAAAGGAAAGTAAACAGATAAATAATACGCAGGAACTGAACTTAATATTCACTTCTTTCATTAGCGATATTTTAATTATAAGTTAATAATACTGCTGCTACAAAAATAAATAATGAAGAATAAATGAATAGCAAATTTTAATTATTTTATTAACCAAAATAAAAGATGTGTATTGAATAATAAATATTAAAACTAATTTTATTGTAGTTTTGTTATTATTCGAATTTAGGCTAAATTTATATAGCTGAAAAATAGTATTATATAACATCTTTGATTAAACTTATAAATAATGCGGAAAAATGTTGGTGAGATAATTCAGATTATTGGCCCTGTGATGGATATCAGTTTTGAGAAATCAGGAGAGGAAATGCCAAAAATTCATGATGCACTTGAGATTACCAGGGAAGATGGGGATAAACTTATTGTTGAATGCCAGCAGCATATAGGGGAGAATACTGTCCGTGCTATTGCCATGGATTCAACGGATGGCCTTAAAAGAGGGATGAAAGCAATTGCTATGGGAAGTTCCATACGTATGCCTATAGGTGATCAGATAAGAGGCAGGCTATTGAACGTAATAGGGGACCCTATTGACGGGCTTGGGGAATTAGATAAATCCAAGGGATATGAGATACATAATAAGCCTCCTAAACTTGAGAGTCTGACAACTGAAGCTGAAGTATTATTTACAGGAATTAAAGTGATTGATCTCCTTGAGCCATATTCAAAGGGAGGAAAGATTGGATTGTTTGGCGGTGCCGGAGTGGGAAAAACTGTAATTATAATGGAACTCATCCATAATATAGCAAAGAAATATTCAGGGCAGTCGGTTTTTGCAGGTGTTGGAGAACGTACAAGGGAAGGTAATGATCTCTTAAGGGAAATGATAGAATCAGGTGTTATAAAATATGGAGAGGAGTTTTATAAAAGTATGGAACAGGGGAATTGGGATTTATCAAAGGTTGACATGGATGAGCTTGCAAAATCTCAGGCAACACTGGTATTTGGCCAGATGAACGAACCTCCCGGGGCGCGGGCTACAGTGGCTCTTTCTGGCTTAACTGTGGCAGAATATTTCCGTGACGGCGATGAGGAAGGCGGAGGAAGGGATATACTGTTTTTTGTTGACAATATTTTCCGATTTACACAAGCAGGCTCTGAGGTTTCAGCACTGCTCGGACGTATGCCCTCAGCAGTAGGTTACCAGCCAACGCTTGCAACTGAAATGGGGCTTATGCAGGAGAGAATCACTTCAACAAAAAGAGGCTCAATTACTTCAGTACAGGCTATATATGTTCCTGCTGATGACTTGACTGACCCGGCTCCTGCGACAACCTTTTCACATCTTGATGCCACGACAGTCCTTAGCCGGAAGATATCGGAACTGGGAATATATCCTGCTGTAGATCCTCTTGATTCAACATCAAGGATATTAAGTCCGGATGTTATCGGTAAAGAACATTATGATACAGCACAGAAAGTTAAA
>CAZFHF010000366.1:1822-3216 GCA_964518655.1 uncultured Bacteroidales bacterium
AATGCTGCAACGCTACAATGAATTATTGGACATTATAGCAATACTAGGCATGGATGAGTTATCAGAACAGGATAAGATTGTAGTCCATCGAGCCAGACGAGTGCAAAGATTTTTATCCCAGCCATTTCATGCAGCTGAAGCATTTACAGGAACACCCGGCGCATGGGTAACTATAGAAGATACAATAAAAGGATTTAATATGATCCTGAATGGTGAGGTTGACCAGTATCCTGAAGCAGCGTTCCACATGGTCGGTACAATAGATGAGGCTATTGCAAAGGGTGATAAATTAATTGCAAAGGCGAAAGAAAAGTAAATTTTATATATTACTAGCATAAGGTGAATCTTGAAATAATAACACCAGGGGAAAAACTGTTCGAAGGGAAAGTAAAGCTTGTTAAAGTCCCAGGGACAAAAGGCTCCTTTGCAGTACTCAGAAACCATGCGCCAATAATATCTACTTTACAGCAGGGATCAATAAAGATTATTGACCAGGATAATAAGACATCTTATGTTGATATTAAAGGTGGAATAATAGAAGTAAATAATGATAAAATAGTAGTTCTGGCAGATATTATTTAACGGATTATCAGGATTATTCCTCAATGTATCTTTAATGAAGGCTTGGTTTGTTTTCTTGCTGTTTAACATATTGAATTTTTGCGGGTTTTGTCAGCAAAAAGTTACTTTTACTGCCTCTGATGGGCTGAAAATTACAGCTGATCTTTATCTGAAAAACTATAGTTCACCTTTTATTTTGTTATTTCATCAAAACGGTTACAGCAGGGGTGAATATAAGGAAATAGCACAAAAGTTACTTAACCTTGATTATAATTGCCTGGCAGTTGATTTGCGCTCCGGCGGTAAAACAAATTATGTTAAAAATGAAACAGCTTTAAGGGCAATAAATACAGGGATACCAAACAAGCTGTCAGATGCAGGGAAAGATATTATTGCTGCTATTGCATATACTGCCAATTATAATAAGCAACCTGTCATACTTTTTGGAAGTTCATACTCAGCATCACTGTGCATGATGATAGGGAAAAATAATGAAAAGGTTAATGCAGTTGTGGCATTTAGCCCGGGAGAATATTTTGAGCCGGAGATATCAGTAAAAGATGAAATGAAGAATTTTGATAAACCGCTATTTGTATCATCATCCCAGATAGAATATTCCTATATAGAAGATATGTTGCATGACATACCTGGGAATCTGAAAACAATATACAAACACAGCGAAGGGAACAGGGCCCATGGAGCAAAAGCATTGTGGGAATCAAATAAGACAAGCAAGGAATGCTGGCTGGAGTTACTTATGTTTTTCGGAAAAATTAAAGAAAGATAACCCGCCTGTAAAGGACATTGATTATCTTAGAGTTTTAAAAAATTAA
>CAZFHF010000367.1:0-3211 GCA_964518655.1 uncultured Bacteroidales bacterium
CATGACCAACAAAAAGTATTGTTTCCAGCTCGTTTTCATTAAATTCGGGTATAGCATCGATACTCATTATCCTCTTGCACTTTTCTTCGTCAATAACTGCAGGAATTGTAATCTCAGTGTTTGTTTTATTGGGAGAGGCTTTTATTGTTTCTATTGTGTCTTTGAAGTAGTTGAACAGTTCTTCGGAACAGGGCACTTCATTTAGTGTTTTATTGATAAGATTACCTGGTTTTGACTCAAAATATTTTATAACAACAGGATTTGCATAAAAAAACTGGCCAACCGTACTAAGACGAATAATCATATCAAGCGAGTTTTCGGAAAGAGCCTGCATTTTGCTCTTAAGTCTTTCTTCCCTCTCAGCCCTCTTTCTCTCTGTGATATCCGTAGAATTAAGAATTATTCCGTTTATGGCAGAATCTTTCAACAGGTTTCTGCCGGTAGATTCAATGAATATTTTCTGTCCGTTCTTTTTCATATAGGTGTACTGTATAGATACCGGTTTATCCGGTTCTTCCAGTAACTGCTTAAACATATTGTTTATACTGTTTTCACCTTTCCTTGTAAGCCTGTCCATATCTTTACCGCCCATCATTTCTTCAGGTGTATATCCAAGGATTTTTGTTACTGAAGGACTTTCATATGTCATTACCATATTTTCATCATATATGGATATGATCTCTGATGCATTTTCCAGTAATGAGTAAAGCCTTTTCTGGGCATTTTCCACCTCGATTATTTTAGCCTCCAGCTGTTCATTTGACCTCTTCAATTCCTCCTGCGTTACCCGCATTTCTTCTGCATTCTGTCTTAACTGCTCTTCATTTTCCTGCAGTTCGATGGTCATTTGCTGTGATTCCTTGAGCAGCTGCTCTGTTCTCTGGTTTACACGCAGGTTAAATATCGTTCTTGCTATAATTTCTCCAAGTTCCTTTAAGAATCTTATTGTTAACTCCGGGATCTCAGGTTCAACTGAAGCAAATTCAATTACACCCTGCAATTTTTCATCTGAAATCAGGGGAACAAGAAGAAGGCTTTGTGGTTTTTGGTCCCCCAGAATGCCTGAGGTTATAGTAACATAGTCATCGGGTATTTCTGTCCTGTAAATATAATCCATTTCATAGGCACACTGACCTATTAATCCGTATCCGAGTTTAAATTCCTGATTAATATATTTTTTCCTGTTATAGCCGTATGTAGCCAGGTTATTTAAAGTTTTTTCCTCTTCGTTATAAAGATATAAAGCACCCTGGACAACTCTGATATATTTTACCAAAGAATGGACAACCTGATCTGACAATTCATTAATCTTATTATTCAGCCTCAGAATGTCAGATACTATTTCTTTACCTTCCGCAATCCAACTTTGCTCGGATTCTTTCTTATAGTTTGCCAGTAAGTTATCACGCATTATTAATAATGAGTTCACCAAAACATCATTGTTTGCCGTAATATCCAGGGTGGTTTCATAATTACCCTCACCTATATGTTTGGCAAACTCTGCCATTTTATCAAGCTTGGCGTCACTTTCTTTTATCTGTTTGTCAAATGACAGTTTTTCCTTTTCTCTTTGCCGGATTATTATATATGCTGTTATTACAATTATTACAGGTATAAAGTCCATTATTAGTAATACGGGATTATTGACATGTATCTGGACAATGCCTGACAAGGAAATGGAAGTTTTGCTTTTTATAATCTCAATAATCCATGCAAGCAAAGGGAATCCAAGTCCGATAAGAAATCCCGCAAGGATTATCCTCGGTGAGACAAAGGATTTGTTCTTTATTACTTGAGTACTCTCAGTCATGTAAGTTAATTAATTAACAAATTTATCTATTTTATCTCCTATTATTGATGTTAATTCTTTCAAAATATTCTGCCCGGCTTCATCAATGCTTTTAAATGATGCGAGTTCCATTACTGCCACAGACTTGCCCTTATTAACAACAGGCACGAAAATAAGATATCTGGGCAGACTTTTTCCGAGGCCTGATTCAGCGGAAAGATATTTTTCCGGAATATTATCAACAATAATAATATTTTTATTCTTGGCTGCCTGACCAGGCAAAGTATCTCCCAGTTTAAAGCTGTCCGGCTTTTTTTCGCCCGTAAATGCATATTCTCCGGCAACAGAGAACTGATTTGTTTTCTTTGCCTTGACGTAACATATTCCCTGCACTATCTCAAATTCCTTTGATAAATTGATAAGCAGCTTTTCAGTATATTGCTTGATATTTTTCAGGTTTTGAGTGTTTTGCATAATTTTTTTCACAATCTTATCTATATCCTTTTTTGTGTCGGATATCACCTTTTCCTTTATATCTTGTTTTTTATATTCCGCAGCTAATTTTGCTTTTTCACTATCAACTGTTTTTTGTATGTTCTGGTCAATTTTATTCTTATCTGAGAGTCGATAACCAATAATAAATTTTACTGTACATATTCCAAGGATTAGGGCCAGATAAACAAACAACAGGCCCTTATTAATAGTATGTTCTTCCTTAATGAAGGCATTCCAGATAGTAATGGTCAATAATATCAATATGATAACAAAAAATATATATAAAAATATAGTATAATGTCTGTATTTTCTAATGTTATACATTTGCCTAGTTTAATTTTAATAAAAAACTAACAATCTGATCGCTTATATATACATAATCAGCCTTAATAAGCTGCAATGCTGATTGGGTCATGGTTTTTACTTCACACTCCTCGGGATCCTGTATTATTGTTACCCCACCGTTATCATGCAGCTTTTTTAATCCAAATGCACCATCTTTATTAGCTCCTGATAGTATTATACCTATTATTTTATTCCTGTATGCATTTGCGGCTGTGATAAAAGCAAGGTCAATTGAAGGCCTGGAATGATTTACAGGATCCTCGGTAGATAATGCTATTCTATTGGCAAATTCAACATACATATGATAATTTGCCGGAGCAAGGTATGCCCTGCCAGGCAACAGTTTTTCCTTATCATAAGGTTCTATAACAGGTATATTTGATTTAAGGGATAAGGCTTCAACAAATCCTGATCTAACATGTTTCAATCTATGTAAACATAATAATAACGGTATAGGGAATGTTTCAGGTAACGATTGCAGTATTTTTATTACTACCTGGAAACTTCCTGCTGAACCACCAATTATTATTGCACTATAATTCATACTATTTCACTGATATTTTTTTCTTATATATACCTTCT
>CAZFHF010000368.1:0-3198 GCA_964518655.1 uncultured Bacteroidales bacterium
TGATGCTGATATAGTTGTTTGCAGGATTTGGATAAATAGTCAGCAGATCTTCACTCGTGGCGGAACTCTTATTGATGCCTGTGGTCAGGGGATCTTTTCCGAATAAAAGCCTTATCATAAGTGAACCCTCGGGGTCCGGACTGCTGGAAAAAGGTACCCATGCCCCGGTAAGGTTTGATAGTATGTTATTTTTATTTGCATTGTTTATATCATAACCAAGATTTAGGAATTCTGAGGTAGTCTGCCTCCAGCCTACATAAATTATATCTGATACAACCATTAATGTATCAAGAGGATATGCTGTAAATTCGTTCAGGCCTTTTACTGAATCAGGATAGACTGCAGGGCTCTGTTCCAAATTTTCCGGATATATAAGATCACCTGGTAATCCTCCATCGTCGTTCCATATACAGATTTTAAATGACTTTGTTGCATTAAAATTATCCCTTGTCTTGTTGAAATAAAACTGCAAGGCACTTAACGTATCTTCTTTATAAAGCTTAAACCTGTATGCCAGAAGAGCTCCGGCTGATGATTCCCCGGAAATCCCAAAACCATATTCTGCCGTACCATCATCATAAGCATAGTAATCCATGAATTTTTCAATCCTCTTTACTGTATCATTCCCTTTATAATGGTTTGTGTTCAGTAAATAAGCAGCTACTTCATACCATCCAAAATCTTCATCGGTCTGATTATAATAAGGCTTAAACCTGTCTCCGCGGTCTATAATTGCATCATTAAGAAACTGTTCCGTGATCCCGTTGGTAGGATATGGTTCCTTAAAATATTCATTCTTATTCAGGTCTTTTATGTAATACTGCCTTACAACAGTTGTTGAATCAAGCGGAGGATTTAAACGTTCAAAAGAGTTTCTTAGATAAATTGGGATAGTATCCAGACGTTCATCGGTTATAACATTATCGATATGCGTCCATGGTACTGATTCGTAATATCTCAGGGTTGATCTTAAAGGTGTAATGAAAGCAATATCATTTATCTTTGAGTGTTCCAATGCCGGACGATCATCCAGCTGAATATAATCGAGATGCCATTGATCAACATTACTTAGTGCTCCCTTACCCTGTTTGAAGTCATCTTCCGACATACTCGTATAATTTCTGAAACGGAATTTAAAACCATCCTGATACAGGCTGTCATTTACGGTAATTATTACCTGCAAAAAAGTATCCACAGGCCATTGCTCCGCTTTCCAAACTGCTCTGGTCCATGCAGTATCCGCCGGTGAGTAAAATTCCAGCAGTAAAGTATCTTTTATTTCAGGCACCTCTCCCTTACCTCCGGCCTGATACCAGAAGCTCAGCGTAGCTGCACCACCTGTAATTCCCGAAAGGTCTATAGGCCTTGAAGTTAAAGTATCTGAAGGAGTGATATTATTATTTACAGCATATACATTACCCATATTATCAATAGCATCGAGAGTGGCAACACCAATAGAAACGGGTTCAACAGGAAAATCCGAGTTTATAAATGCATATTTATCTTCCCACAGATTCTCATCAGGAAATACTTTTGATGTTGAAAAATCATCAAAGAAAGGAAGAACAAGATTATCAGTACTGACAGTGCTTTTCTTTCTGGCCTGATGTGTGCTGATATATTCCTTAATTACGTTGTTCTCCGTTAAACCGATTATTTCCTGGTTATAACCTTTTAAGCATAAAAAGATCATTAAAACAAACAAACAACTATTTCCAGGAAAATGTATTATGTTATTCATTAGCTATTGTATCCTTCAATTCAAATATAGAAAATAATGCTGAATCAATGCTTAACCATACGTCTATTGAAGATCCTAACGGTATTAATTCATTATTATTATACCCTGGTATCTGGTTAAAGATTTTTGCATGCAAAGAGTCTTCATCGCTGACAACTGAGGAATCGAAGGTAGGTTTTCCAATTTTCAGTACCATGGATGAAAGCAAAACCTGTGCTTCTGATAGTGTATAACCAATTATTGAGGGAACGGCAGTTTTTTTATTACTCAATCCTTTTCCAATAATCAAGTCTATTTTCGAACCTTTAACTATTGTATCCCCCTTTTTTATAGGAATACCATTATAAAATTGTGCTAGTACTTCATTAATTGCCAGGTCTGGTTCGTAAATCATTTTTCCTACCTTAAGGCCGTATGACTCCAGTCTTGATAGCGCCTGCCGTAAAGTCAGATTTACCAGATCCGGCATCGCTATCCTTTCAGGATTTACAGCATTCATTGTTAAAAAAATCTTACGGTGTTTTTTAACTTTAAAACCCGGTTTAGGATGCTGATCAACAACTGTACCCCTTTCAAGATCATTTATATATACCGAGTCAAAGATTACATATTTTAACTTTTTTTCGTTTGTGATCTTATTTACATCGGTTAGACTTAATCCAAAGAAATCAGGAACAGAAAATGCTTTATTGTGCCTTGTATAGATATTCAACCATTTAAAGACCAGCAAAAGTATAATTAATGTAAAGATGAAGGCTAAAATAAGATTTCTAAGTACTACTTTTCCTGTAATAAACTTATAAATGTTATAAATCTTCATTTAAGTAAGCAGGTGAGAATATTAACAAATAAAATAACTACTTAACAAAAATAAGATTATCTTTAATTATATCATTAAAATAAGGGGGATTTTATTATTTGTCCCTTAATATATGGCAGCCACGGTTTCCGGTTTTTTCAAAGTAGTCCTGATGATATTCCTCTGCTGTGTAGAAAGTCGATGCAGGGACAATTTGTGTAGTGGCTTTATTTTCAAATACACCTGATTGATCAAATCTCATTTTTGATTCTTCAGCTGTAATTTTCTGTTTGTCATTATGATAGAAAATCGCAGACCTGTATTGGGTACCGGTATCAGGGCCCTGTCTGTTTAATGTTGTCGGATTATGCAGCCGCCAGAAATAATCCAGTAACTCTTCATAGCTTATAATTTCAGGGTTATATTTTACCCGTACAGCTTCAGCATGCCCTGTTTTGCCCGTACATACCATTTTATAATCAGGATTTTTTACATTTCCTCCCGTATAACCTACTGTTGTTTCAATTACTCCCTTTACATTTTTAAGGACATCTTCAACACCCCAGAAACAACCTGCAGCAAAGGTTGCAGTTTCAATACCATGTGTTCCCGGTTTTTCATATTTACTTTCTTTATCGAAAAGCTTCTTATATTCTCT
>CAZFHF010000369.1:0-3195 GCA_964518655.1 uncultured Bacteroidales bacterium
ATATATAGTTCCCGTGGCAATATTCGGATGTGTTTTTCTTATAAGGCCAATTATCATCTCTGCAGAAGGATGTTCTTTACTGTTGTATATTACCTCAAGTACCGCTATTCTTTGAGGTGTTATTCTAAGACCTTTCCCATGCAGTTTTTCACTTATTTGTTTGTTTGAAACTTTCATATGAACAAATCTTTTATAAGAATAATTCCTATTTAAGAATAAACAAATATAAACATTAATTTCAAATTAGCAAAAAAAGAAAATCTAAAAATTATTTAGCATGATTGATTCTATGAGTCCGGCCATTTTCTCGGCATCCATTTTAAGCTTAAGGTAAGAGTGGTTGGTTGTGTCTCCGGGTACCCATTTATTACCGCCGTTTTCGTCCGGGTCGCAATAGCCCCCTTCAATTTTATACCAGTAAACACCAACTCCTTTTCTTACAGCATATAAAACAGCGGTCTGATCAAAGGAGGCATTATCAAGTATCTCTCCTTTGTAATATTCTTTTATCCATGGTGCATTACGGCTGAAATGCAAAAATCCTATATATAGAGGTGTCCGTGTCTCAATGTTGTTGAATATTTTACCGGTTTTTATTGCAATGCCTACTTCAAATCCTGAAAAGGTTACAGGTACATTTATATTCTGAATTACGAACCTGGTAACCCCTGGCATACCACCATCAAAATTCCATTCCCTGTCTCCTGAAGGGTACTGACCTCCCATAATTACAAATTCTTTTACTTTCTTTTCAATAAGCTCCTTCCCTGTCATATCAGAGATTGAGTCTGCTCCTGACTTAATAAGATTCCGGATATTCATCAGCGGTCCGGTAACAACTATTGTTATGCTTTTATCCTCACTTTGAGCCAGCAGCTGCCTGTAAAGTATTGTTGCATCAGGCACATCCTCGTATTCCAGTCTGTATTTCAAACTGTCAGCAACAGGTTTACTGTAACTCCAGCTTTCATAATAAGTCTGTCCTTTTCTGGCGCCAATGGGAATATCCTTATGATGGTAAAATCTGTTAATTGCATCTATTGCCGGCACAGCATATTGCTCTGTTGACCAGCACATTACAGCCAGTAAATCACATTCTCCCCTTTCAGTAAAATTATGCAGCATAGCAAGTGCTCCCAGGTCATCGGCATCTCCTCCAAAATCTGTATCAAATATTATTTTAACCTGGGGAAACAGGCTGACTGAATACAGGAGAAAAGCAACTAATATTAATAAATGTTGTGATCTGCTCATTTGAAGTAATCACTTTTTTCTATTACCTGGTCAGAAGTCAGGGAACATATTTCTTCAAGCTTCATTCCTTTGCCAACACATGATTCAATTATACGGTATCCTGCAAAATAAGCAGTTTTTTCTACAAATCCTGCAGGTGGTTTTGCAATACTGCCATCAGCAATATACTTGAACATAAATGTATTGCTTGTGTCGTCAAGTTCTGTGCATATTGAGTCTTTTATCAGCTGCTCGTTGTCAATACACCACTTTACCGATGGCTCAGGCATAAAAGGGATGGCGTTCAGTAAAGTAAAGTCCCTGCTAATTAAAGTCGTTAAATAAACCGCCATACCTTCTGATACGAGTTCCTTTTTAAAAGAATGCTGTTCATCAGGACGCCTTTGAAAATGAAGATTATGGGCATATTCGTGAATCATAATTTTTTTAACGTCAGCCGGGTTAATAAAAAGGGAAATAAAAATAGTATTGCGGTCTTCTTTGGGATTTATAAAGCAGCCTCCATAAGGAAGGTATAGGCACAAATCAACCGGATTATCACTGACGGGTGCCAGAACCTTATGAGCATTCCCGATAACTGAATCATAAAGAATGTTTAGAAAATCTTCATCATACTGGGTGAAATAATGTTCCCAGTCTTCTTTTTTGAAGTTCCGGATTTCTTCCCGGAATTTTACCGGGTCTATTGTTCCCCAGCTCAGTTGCTTTTCGTGTACTTCCTGCATTTCGGGATATGCATCCAGCAATATCTTTTTATAGCTTGCCCAGCTTTTATCCGAATCCAGGAAATCTTCAAATGCCTTATAGGCCATTATAATCCTTCCATTCTCCTTTGGTATTATATATTTGGAACTGTTTTCACCTGTCTTTGTATTATTACAAGATGCTATACTGAGAATTAAAATTCCTGTATAGGCTAACACCAGTAATTTTTTCATAGTTTACTTTTTTTAGTTATTCCATTGAATATTAAATTGCCTGCCATTTATTTTATTTCTGAATTTCACTGAGGGATAACCAATTGCTATTGTGCCGAATACTCTCTCATGCCTCTTTAATCCGATGAGCCTCCTGAATGATTTACTTCTGTTAAGAAACATTTGATTACCGACCAAATTCCTGCAAGCCAGTCCGTTTGCCTGTGCATATAAATCAATATTGTAAAGGGCATACTGGGCACTCTCCAGGCTGAGTGGTATCCTCCTGTCAGCTATGATCAAAACAATAGCAGGAGGGATGGTTTTTAAATTTCTTTTCCTTCCAATGATGGCTATCAATTTAGATTCTGCCTTTAAAAACTCATGCTCTCTTTGCGGTGTAAACAACCTTACAATACTTTTCATGATCCTGGGCTTAAATAATAATCGATACATCCTTGAGGAAAACTTAAATAATATTCTGTCTATCTGCCCAATAATTTCTTCATTATCAATTATTATTGCGCGCATATTGAAATTATGGGTTGGAGCATAAGCAGCATAGTTTACTAACTCTTCAAGTAATCCCCTGTCTATTTTTTTATTCTTAAAATCCCTGGTAGTCCTTCTTTCTTTAAAGAACTCATCCACCTGGGAAGGATGCGGATATAATTGCTTATCAAATTTTTCAGGTTTAATATTATTCCAGGAAAGGGCTTCCTTCGGACATATGGCAATACACTGGCCACAGGTACTGCAGAAATTCAAGTCTATTTTTATCATCCCGTCCTTAAAAGAAATACAATATTCATGGCATACATTGGCACATATTCCGCAAGAGTTACATTTATCTTGTTCAATTGTTATCATGGGGCTTTAACACATTTCTAATTGGTTTTTCTTCTTGTCATTACCACCTCCAGTACCGATTCGTGCCCGCCATGCTGAGAAGGATATTGCATGTTCAATATAACCCTGTCCGTTCCCTCCTTTTTAAAAGTCTGCACCAGCACAGTGTCGTGCC
>CAZFHF010000370.1:0-3187 GCA_964518655.1 uncultured Bacteroidales bacterium
TGCATCACCCTGCGGGTGATGTAAAAAAGATATCAATAGACAGTACATCTCCGGCATTAAATGGAACTTATTTCTGGGAAGTTACTGATTGGGAAATAGGTACAGTTGAACATGGCTCATCGGGAGCTCCTTTTTATAATTCCAATCATAGAGTAGTTGGGCATGTTAGCAATGGTAATAATATTTTTTGTGATCCACAGGAGAAAAGCAATTATGGAAGAATTTCACAATCATGGAATGGAGGTGGAAGCCCACAACAAAGACTTATGGATTGGTTAGACACAAGCAATACTGTAACTGTATTACCGGGGCTTAGATTAATAAAAAGTATTACATATCAAAATTGTGATGATACTATTTCAGGTGATATAGTAGTTTTTGATAATGTACATCTTATGCAAAATTCTGATTTTATTATTAAGTTTAATGAATTTTTTACAATAAAAGAAGATTTTGAGATTGAGGTAGGTTCAACATAAGAGACTGAATAATTCATTTAATGTAAACTTAAACAGTGATTGTAATAAATTTAACCTTCCCTTTTTACCTCTTTCCAAAAAATCGTCCCCTAAATAATTTTAAACTCTCGGGATTCATTAAAATTTAGTTAAAGTTTTGGGAAAGGCTACAAAACTGTTTCTATAAACGGATTCCCATCACAGTTATATCGTCTGTTTGAATATTATCCTTCATCCATTCGGTGAGTTTTTTTTCCAAAACTGCTTTTTGATTTTTCATGGGCAATTTATGTATTTCCAGCAATGTTGCATAAAACCTCTTGTTAGAATACTTTTTATCCAGATCTCCCCCAAACTGGTCCTTGTATCCATCTGAAAACAGATAGATGATGTCTCCCCTCTTATAATCGATTTTTTTTAGTTTAAAAGAGCTAATATCTTCACGTATGCTATTGACAGAAAAATGATCTGCCTCAATTACCTTCAGTTTCCCCTTGCGAATGTGAACCAGATGATTCACCGCACCTGTATATTGAATTTGTCCTATTTGGTTATCCAATACGCATAAAGCTATGTCTAATCCATCCACCTGGTCATTCTGAAGAGAATACATAATTTTGTCACGTAGTTTGTTGACAATCATATCCGGCCTTGTAATACTCTTTATGTTAACGATTTCATTGATCATGCTAATGCTTAATAGGCTCATAAATGCCCCGGGAACTCCATGACCTGTACAATCCGCTATGGCAAAAATGATTTTATTATCTTTTTCAGATATCCAGTAAAAGTCTCCGCTTACAATATCTTTAGGTTTAAAGAAAATAAAATAGTCAGGCAACAACCTATCCATAAGATCGAAGGAAGGTAGAACTGCTTGTTGAATGTTACTGGCATATCTGATACTGGAAGTGATTTCGAGATTTTTACTTTTAATCAGGTTTCGTTGTAACTCCATTTCATTCTTCTGGAGTTGAATTTCATGGGTCCGTTCCTGTATTTTTTCTTCGAGTATTCTTTTCTCGGCCAAAAGCTTATATTCCCGTCTTTTTATATAAATAAAAACCAGAATAATCATCAGAAAAATTATCAGCGGGTAAAACCACCACTGCTTCCAAACAGGTTTTTTTATAATTATACTTATGGTAAGGGGATTTTCCGACACCACACCATCTCCGCTTGAAGCGTGTAAAATAAAAGTATATGCTCCTTCCGTTACATGATCATAGGTGGCACGGGTGTTTTTTGTAATATCACACCAGTTATCATCATAACCTTCAAGTTTGTACTGATAGGTTACAAGGGCCGGTTCCTTCAGATTGACGGCCAAAAAGTCAAATTGAATCTTATATTTACCTGATTTCAGTACTATTACGTCACTGTGATCCTTCTCTTCCTCATTTACCTTACATGAAATAATATCTGCAACAGGCGGTAGAGGTTGGGGAACCTCCATTGACGGATTATATGAAACCAGGCCGTTATCCGATCCAAACAGGATTTTTCCCTGAGTATCTTTATAGATTGCATTTGGATAAAATTGATAATTATCTGTTATGTTTTCAAAGTGCTGAATAGGCTTCACAAAATAATCAGTTGTTCTAAGTTTGCTTATCCCTCCTTTATGGCCAACCCAAAGGTTATTGCTATTATCACAGATGATCGAATAACAAAAATCGGATAGAAGGCCTTCTTCTGTTGTAATGTTAATAACAGAATCGGATTCTACCCTGAAAACTCCATTCCCGTTTGATCCAACCCAGATACGGGAGTCTGCATCTTCAGTTATCGGCCCCAACGTTAAAACCCCGTTTCCGGAGCTAATCGATAATTTGTTGACTTTCTCTTCGCTGATGTAAGCAAGCATGTTACTATGGCTGCTTATCCATAATCTGCCGGATCTGTCAACATACAGGCAATTGATAAAATTATGAGGCAAACTGCCCTGGCTGATAGAATACCATCTTATTTGGCCGGTCCTTGAATGAATGTTGCATAATCCTTTTTTTGTGCCGATCCAGATTTGCTCTTTTTCCCCTGTAATGCTGGTTATGGAATTTTTAAGCTCTCCGTTTCCGATTGGATACCGGCTGATTTTATCGCGCTCAATGTCCATCCTGAAAACGCCATTTTTATCAGTGCCGATCCATAGTTCTTTACCGTCAACAGAGTATATCGCAGTAATAATTTCCCCCGGTAATCCTGTTCCCTTGCTGTAATGTTTAATTACTTTACCAGTCCCGGGATCCTGTTTTAACATACCTTTATCAGTTCCAATCCATTGGTATTGCTGATCGATATATATTGAAAAAACGTTATTGCCGTAAGTGGTATTATCAAATGTATATACGGTAAAAATTTTGTTTGTGATTTTTGTTAATCCCTCACCATAGTTTCCACTCCAGATATTTCCTTCACGGTCCTCAAAGATGGTTTTAACATTGTCGGAGATGAATCCGCAGGCCTTATTAAAAACATAAATTTTGATTAATATGCCTGAGGCATCATAATTCATTTTTATCAGTCCGTTCCCAAATGAACCCAACCATAAATCTGACCGTGCATCTTCGTATATATATTGTATGCCGGTAAAATCAATTTCCGAATCCAGAGCTAATTTTGATAGCTTAAACTCTTTGTTTTCATAGGTGAGTTTATAAATTCCTTCATTTTCTGTTGCTAAATAAAAACCTGTTTCGGCCCTCATTCTTTTAATGCAGGTTATCTTC
>CAZFHF010000371.1:0-1132 GCA_964518655.1 uncultured Bacteroidales bacterium
AAAAAACAGTGATGAGATCAGGGATTCTGTGAGAGAAAGCTATAATAAGGTAGTGGAGAATACAACATCAGGCTGCGGCTGCGGCCCTGCTCCAAAAGCACAATCATCCTGCTGTTCAAATGACGGGAATATATCATACTACGAGGAATCCGTTAAAGCCGGGTATTCTGATACTGAGATATATAGTGTGCCCGAAGGTGCAAACCTTGGATTAGGTTGCGGGAATCCCAATGCCATTGCAGGCTTGAAAAATGGAGAAACAGTATTAGACCTTGGAAGCGGCGCCGGATTTGATGTGTTCCTTGCAGCACAAAAGGTTGGCAGCACAGGTAAAGTGATAGGTGTGGACATGACACCCAAAATGATATCCAGAGCAAGGGAAAATGCCGCTAAAAGCAATATTACAAATGTTGAATTCCGGCTGGGTGAAATTGAAAATATTCCTGTTGCCGATAATTCAGTTGATGTTATTATGTCCAACTGCGTTATAAACCTGTCACCTGAGAAACAAAAAGTGTTTAACGAAGCTTACAGGGTACTGAGGTCCGGGGGAAGACTGGCTATAATTAACTTTATGGCAAACTTTTTCAGCTGTTTTCCGTTATAATTAACATATTAATAATAAACAATTCAAATTCATTTATCTATATTTGCTATATATGTTAACTCCGACACCCCTGGGAAAGATGTCGCATATCTCCTGGATTATTTTTGGATTAAGCTAAACAGGTTTTAGACTAAGGAAAATTAAAAGCGTAACTTTTATATTATCAGTGATTAAAAAATTACTTAAGGTATACAGGGCAGTAATTCCTGCCTTCATAATACCTGTTATTTCAGGCTTATTCTCTTCAAACATATACTGCCAGCTATACATTAATGAATTCCTGGCATCAAATTCCACGATAATTGAGGACCCTGATTATGAAGATTATGCTGACTGGTTTGAAATTTATAATGCCGGATCCCAGGCAATAAACCTTAACGGATATTATCTTACCGATAATCTGGATAATCCGTTTAAATGGCAAATAACACAGGATACTACCATAGCTCCCGGCGGATTTGTTATAATATGGGCAGACAGCAATAATTCCGGATTACATACAAGCTATAACCTGGCGCAGGAAGG
>CAZFHF010000371.1:1232-3182 GCA_964518655.1 uncultured Bacteroidales bacterium
TCCGCTATACATCAGATTGTTCGGAACCTGTGGTGAGCTCAACGCAATACAGCTCACCCATTACTGTCAGCTCAACAACAATTATCAGGGCAAGAATATTCAAGGACAACCAGATTCCTGGTCCTGTAGTAACTCATACATATTTTATTAATGAGGATATTGAGCCGGGAACATTGCCGGTCATCTCCCTGGCTTCAAACCATGATAATTTCTGGGACCCTGTAACCGGCATTTATGTTCAGGATTTTAAACCCGACTGGGAAATACCTGTTAACATCGAGTTATTTGAAAACAACGGCAGTGACAGGGCTGGCTTTAACATGCCGGCAGGTACTAAAATAAACGGACTTAATGCATGGAGACTGCCGGAAAAAATGCTCGGCATCTATTTCAGGAAACAATACGGCGATAATAAGCTGGAGTATCCGCTGTTCTTCGACCGTGACAGAGCAAGCTTTAAATCATTTGCCTTGCGGGCTTCGGGCAGTGACTGGAGCTATACACTGTTCAGGGATGCGCTGGCACAAAACAGCACCCGCCCGAATATGGATGTGGACATGCAGGGATACCGTCCCTGCGTGGTTTATATTAACGGCCAGTATATGGGCATACATAATATCCGCTCCAAAACGGACGATGATTATATTGAAAAAAATTTCGGGATGGAACCCGGAACATTCGATCTTATAGAAAACGAGGATGGGGTGGAAGCCGGCGATCCGGATGCCTATAATGAATTTAAGACACTGCTATCGCAGGATCTGTCAGTACAGGCAAACTACAATGCAGTAGCAGAGAAAATGGATATCGAAGAATTTACCGATTTTATTATCACTGAAATATATGTGCGTAACACAGCCATTGATCACAATATTCTTACCTGGAAACCCAAAGAATCGGGAAAATGGAGATGGATTTTTATTGATATGGACCGTGGATTTTTTAATCCGGGGAACTACCTTATAAGTTCGTTTGTAAACCAGGATGTTATTCCCCTGGAACAGCTGATGGATAATGCCGGGTATAAAGCATATTTTGGCCGGAGAATGGCAGATCATTTGTATACTACATTTCATCCGCAAAGGATGAAAAAAATAATTGATGAGCATAAACAAACTTTAGAACAGGGGATGCCGGACCATATAGCAAGGTGGCTGGGCACCACATCATCTTATGGTAATGCCATGCCTTCACTTGAATACTGGTATGACGAAGTCAACGATTTAAAAACCTTTGCGGAATCACGGCCGCAGTACCTGCTTAATGATCTTACAAATTATGGATTCAGTGCAACTGCTAACCTCAGGATAATAGTCACACCTGAAGAAGCCGGGTATGTCACCATAAACGGGCTTGCAATACCTGAAGCTGACTGGTCAGGCCCCTATCCTGAGGATCTGCAATCACAGCTCACAGCTGTAGAAAAACCGGGTTATGCTTTTCAGGGCTGGGCAGTCTCAACCAAACATACAATCGTACCTGCCGGTTCAGTCTGGAAGTACCTGGATGATGGATCCAACCAGGGCACAGCCTGGCGTGAAACAGGATTCAATGACAGCAACTGGCAGAGCGGCCCGGCAAAACTTGGATATGGAGGTGACGGTGAGGTTACGACTGTCAGTTACGGAAGTAACGGCAATAACAAGTATATAACAACCTATTTCAGGCATTCATTCAACATCACCGACGAAGATAAGTCAGGATTCGGCTTTGTGATTAATATTTTGCGTGATGACGGTGCTGTAGTATTCCTGAACGGACAGGAAATTATACGTACTAACATGACAAGCGGCAGTATTAACTACCAGACTACCTCTGCTTCATCAGCTAGCGGGTCGGCAGAATTGCAGTTTTTTTCCTTTAGCATAGACAGCAGCCTTCTTTTGACAGGAAATAATGTCCTTGCAGTAGAGGTTCACCAGACAAGCCCCACAAGCAGTGACATTGGAT
>CAZFHF010000372.1:0-3171 GCA_964518655.1 uncultured Bacteroidales bacterium
CTGTAATCCTTTTCATTTAAATGATACAGATCATTGTAAAAACTTATGTTTTTTATTTCATTCAGAGGAATTAATTCCGGATAGTCACCGTCAGGAATTCCGGAGGTATGCTGTATTGTGCAGACCTCATCAAACCAGAATAATTTATAATCCAGCCGGTAAAACTTAAATGCAGTCCCAACAAGGATAACCACCAAATATAAGTAAGGGCGAAGCAGAAACTGTTTGATGTGAATCATAGCTTATTTTAATGTTTTATTTAAGAAATTTAAAACCAGCGACTTAATTTCCGGAGAAACAAATTCTTCTCCTCCATGTCCTGCATCTGGCAACAAATATAATTCTGTTGGTATACCTTTTTCCTTCAACTTTTTTTCCAGTAATATGCTTGATTGTGGAGTTACTGTGCAGTCAGATGTACCGTGCAATATAAGAAAGGGAGGGTCATCTTTTGTAATATATGTAACAGGATTGGCTAGTTTTACCTTTACAGGGCAGTCTTCAATATTACATCCAAGCAGCTTACTTTCCGGTGAGTCCGGTTCAAGGTGTATCATTGGGTTCTGGCACACCTCCGGTAACTCATCCATAATCAGAAAGTCAGTCGGGCCGTAAAAATCAACTACTGCATTTACTCTGCTGGAAATCTTCTCAGAGCGGGATTTTTTATCTTCCAGTGAAGGGATACCAGACGATGTACCTGTTAAAGATGCAAGGTGCCCTCCGGCAGATGAACCGGCTACAGCAATTCTTGAACTGTCAATTTTATATTTAACTCCGTTTTCCTTTAAGAAACATATGGCTGATTTACAGTCATATATTTGCGCAGGGAATATGGATTCACTGCTTAACCGGTAGCCAATGCTGGCAATTACATATCCATGATGCAACAAAGTGTCAACTTCTTCTGCCAGTCCGTTTTTTGATCCTGAAAGCCATGCTCCTCCGTGTATCCATACAAGGCAAGGCATCGGACCGTAAAGATTCGGGATATAGAGATCAAGTTTTTGTTTTTCACTGGAAGGAGAATCTTTATATGAAATATCAGTTAGTACTTCATATACCTGGCCGGATGTTTTTGATGCAAATAGTAATATTAAAAGAAAATGCAGTATTAATCTCATAATTACAATCCAGTAATACTGATTTTTATTGTCAGTTATTGTTAATGTTCTGCAAATTAAACAATCGCAGCTGATTTTACAACTTTTTCACTGTCATGTTGTTTGAATGGAGGTTCAGCAACGCAGGCTTATGTAGATAAGCCATCTGCAGGTTTAGTGCCAATCCCGCCTCTCCTGGAGAAAAAGACAAATCAGGCGGGATTGGCTATACTATTTGTTGTGTGTTGTTTTGCTTATTTTATTTTAATCTTTCTTTTCTCTAACCTTTTTTAATAGATCAGCAGCCATGTCTTTGCCACCCAGACCAAAGGCCAAACCAAATGCAAGGCAGATTGCCCCAAAAATTAAAGTAAAGGCATTTGTAATTATCTCCTGTGCTATTCTAAGCTGTCCTAAAACCAGAATAATCGTAAAAATTACTATTGAATAATAAGCTATTCTTTCAATTATTACTGCTGTTTTATCTTTCATATTTTTCAGGGAGGATGACAATACTGTTGAAATAAACTTGGCAGCATATAAACCAAGTAATAGTACGATTACGGCCACAATTATATTTGGTATAAATAGTATGATGCCATTGAATAGTTCTTTTGCACTTGTTAGTTGCAGTGAGTTCAAAACTGCTAAAATTACAGTCAGCATTATTATCCAGTAAAATAAACTGCCTATCAGATCAATAGCATTAAGTTTTAATCCTCCTTCCTTCAGGAATTTCTCAATGCCTACTTTGTCTGATAATACATTAAGGCGCACCAGTTGCAATAATTTGATAATGCCTTTTTTGATAAGTTTGGCTAATAACCAGCCAATGATAAAGATAAGCAATGCCCCTAATATTTTAGGCAAAGCTGTTGCAATTTCGTTCAAAAATTGCTGAGAGCTTTCAAGGAAAATTTGTACTTGTTCTTTCATAGCTGTAGGTTTTAGTTGTTAATAATAGAAAATATTTATATAAACATTTTTTATTACTGAGTAATATTTGTGTAATGTGAAATGGGATAATATTCAGTGGAGAAATTATGACTAATGTAAATTTAGTCATTGATTCTTAATTATCTGGTTTTTATGAGATTTTTTTATGTGAATACAGGATAATATCTATGTCCTTTAGATGGGCAGGCCTGCATTTTATTATCATGGCAAATTTATTTTTTCATATTCAAAATTATATTGCTGAAACTTATCAAATGTGAATTTCCACATTATCTCAGTAATCAGTCCTTCACTATTATAATTAAAGGAAATAAATGCATCAAAGCCGTTTTCTCCCTTAAATTTACCTCCTGTAATTACTCCTGATTCATTGATATTGTAATCTATAGTTCCTGTCAGCCAGTTATCGAGATTTTTAATATAGGCTTTAATCAAATCTCCATCTGTATTGTACAAATATGATTCAAATCCGGCGATAGTATCCCCTCTGTAATATGACCGGAGCACGAGATTGCTGTTCTCATCATAAACATAGTCAAAGCGGGCAATATTCCCATCTGAATAATTTCGCCGTGATGTGAGTAATTTCCGTTCCTCATTGTATTCATATAATGAAGTAGTTGAAATACTATCAGAACGCATAAACACTTTTTTATACATCAGTCCCTTTTCATTATAATAATAGAAGGAAGGCCCGCCAATTTCATTGTTGAATGTATAATTCTCCTTGCTTATTCTGTAACCTTCTGTATTCTTTAAAAACGGACTTGAATAATAATTTATAATATTATTCTTTTTCTCATAATGATAAATAAAAGTCTGGTTCCATTTGTTTATAAAATCCCAGGATTCTTTTGCCAGATTGTTGTTTTCATCATATTCATAGCTTATGTGGCATATAGGATTGCCATCCTTCATTAGTTGAGCACTTTTCTTCTTTTTTTGTTCGTCGTATTGATAAATAACTGTACCATTTAACCATCCTTTATGATTTTCAAATTCAGCTTGTTTTATACAATTATCATCATACTGATATGATGCAAAGCCTGAAACACTATCAGACCGGTAGAAGTGTTCAGATATCCTATTGCCAAGTGAATCATATGAAAAA
>CAZFHF010000373.1:0-3154 GCA_964518655.1 uncultured Bacteroidales bacterium
CAGGGATGTTTTTAAGTTCTATCCCGGCAGGAAAGATGACAGGATCGTTGGAACTGCTGTTGAAGCAACCGGACTTGGTTACGGGGGCGAGATAAAGTTAATTATAGGATTTTTACCTGACGGAACAATAAATAAGGTTGCAGTACTTGAACATAAGGAAACAGCCGGACTTGGAGATAAGATATTAAAATCAAAATCTGACTGGAGCCTGCAGTTTGAGGGTAAGAACCCAAAGGATTTTAAGCTGGGAGTCACAAAAGACGGGGGTGATATTGATGCTATTACTGCCTCAACAATAACCTCAAGAGCATATTGCAATGCGTTGCAAAAAGCATATGATGCAATAATTAAAAAAGACAAAAAATGAATCAGTTAAAAAACTTCACCAAAGGTTTTATCAGGGAGAATCCTGTTTTTGTCCTGTTCTTAGGTCTGTGCCCAACCCTGGGTACAACAAATTCCGCCATTAACGGTATTGGCATGGGACTGGCAACAACATTCGTGCTTGTCATGTCAAACCTTGTTGTTTCTTCCATAGCAAGGTTAATACCAAATAAGGTGAGGATACCTGCATATATTGTTATTATTGCATCCTTTGTTACTATTGTTGATTTACTGATGAAAGCCTTTTTAAATAATCCGGGGCCTAACTTTGAACCAAGCATGTATGATCAACTGGGCATCTTTATACCGCTTATTGTTGTTAACTGCATTGTCCTTGGAAGAGCTGAGGCATTTGCATCAAAAAACAATGTTATTACCTCACTGATTGACGGCATGGGAATAGGTTTGGGTTTTGCTTTTGCTTTGTTTCTGCTTGGAAGTGTGAGAGAGATCCTCGGGAGCGGATCAATATTTAATATAAAGTTTATTCAGGGAGACGGGATTTTATTATTCGTGAGTCCTCCGGGAGCATTTATCGCGCTGGGATTTTTAATAATGCTGATGAATAAGCTGAGCCAGAGAATGTCATGAAAAATGCAAGTCATGATTTTATTACAGACATTATAACACTATGAAAGAAAATTATTAAACAATATAAGTTAATATGATAATCCTGATACCATGGAGTATATTCTGATAATAATCTCAGCAGTATTTGTAAATAATATTGTCCTGACAAAATTCCTGGGACTGTGTCCTTTTATTGGTGTATCAAACAAAGTTGATACAGCTATCGGAATGTCAGGAGCCGTAACCTTTGTGATGGTAATAGCTACTGTTGTAACCTATCTTCTGCAAAAATATATCCTTATCCCGCTGGGAATTACTTTTATGCAGACCATCACATTTATCCTTGTTATTGCTGCACTGGTACAACTGGTTGAAATAATACTTAAAAAGGTGAGTCCTGCATTGTATCAGGCTTTAGGTATTTTTCTTCCCCTGATAACCACAAACTGTACAATACTTGGTGTAGCAATTCTTGCTGTACAGAAAGACTACAATCTTATGGAAAGTGTTGTGTTTGCAGTTGGTAATGCCGTGGGTTTCGGTTTTGCCCTGGTCACTTTTTCGGGCATCAGGGAACAGCTAAACCTCGTTGATGTTCCAAAAGGCATGCAGGGAGTGCCTATAGCTTTTATTATTGCAGGACTTATGGCTATGGCTTTTGCGGGATTTACCGGCATAGTGAAATAAAAACAACGGGGCTCTGAGACAGAGCCCCGTTTTATTTATGCAATTACGCCTTCCTTGTTTCGTCTCTCCCCTTAGGCAGGATAAATCAGGCGAGAAGCGGAAGAAATACCACTAGAAATATAAAACCAGGAATAGATGTGTATCTACTACATTATCAAGCATTAACATGCTTCCACTGGTTGATTTGTCTTTAGTAACATCTCTTGTAACATCACCGGCTGCAGGGTCCCACGTTTCGGTTTTTACTTTGGATGATCCGCTTCGTCCAATCTGGAGTGCTGCAGCAAGCTCACCGCCAATGGACATTTTTGGAGTGAAGAAATACTCTGCCCCGATAAAGCCCCTTGCGCCGATAGCATATAAAGGTGCATTTTTTTGATATATTGGCCTTGAACCAACAGCACCCCACAGGTTAGTTGGTGGTGCCGGGTATGTAGTTGAAAATTCGTTTGCATACCTGTAACGATAGTTTGGTGTTGCTTCGGCACCCCTGGTAACTGTCAACATACCTTCAATACCATATACTCCCTGCATCCTTGTATCTCCCTTTCTCTGCTCAATGCCTACTCCGGCATCAATGATGGCATTTGATGATATCCTTGTGTCATATAAAGTTTCTGCAGGATCAGTCTGATCAACTACAGCCAGCTTTTCTGTTGCCGCATTATACGCAACCCTGCCCCGTACCCGTATTGCAGTTTTTGACCCGGTAAAGTATTTAAGGCAAATAGCTATACCGCCTTCCGGGGGCTGCATGTGAAGCGGGCTGTTAAACGATCCGCCACTGTTGATCTTGGTAAGGTTTCCAATGAAGTCAAGAAAGGGAACAGCATCAATTGCCAGTCCTATATCCCCCTTTTCAGGCAATATATTATGACCGTTCTTGGATACCAGAATCTCACCGGTAGCCTCAGTGTCAAATTGTCCATATATGACAGCAGAAAATGAACAAATTGCTAAAATAATAAGTACAGTTTTTTTCATAATTTTCTATTTAATTTTTAATTTATTTAATATAATAATACAAGTCCTGCATGTACCAAGATACAAAAAAAACTTAATGCGCCAAACATTAAAAATTAACATCCGTATCAGCCAGTTTAAATAAAAATGCATATTTTAAAGCTGTTTCCTTGTACTGCCTGAATCTTCCCGACGCTCCACTATGGCCTGAATCCATGTTTGTAAATAAAAGCAGTAGATTATCGTCTTTTTTCATATCCCTGAGCTTTGCCACCCATTTTAATGGTTCCCAGTACTGAACCTGTGAATCATAAAAGCCCGTAGTAACAAGCATTGCCGGATAATTTTCTGGTCCTACATTATCATATGGAGAATAGGATAGCATGTATTCATAATACTTCTTATCGTTTGGATTACCCCACTCATCGTATTCAGAGGTAGTAAGCGGAATACTCTCATCAAGCATAGTGGTAACAATATCAACAAAAGGCACAGATGTAATCACGCCACTGTACAATTCAGGCCTCATGTTTATTATTGCTCCTATTAT
>CAZFHF010000374.1:0-3153 GCA_964518655.1 uncultured Bacteroidales bacterium
TATCAGAAAATCCCCAATAATCATATTCTCTAAGATAATCTTCAAATATCTTTCCTATTGCCGGTTTAAAATCACAGATTTTATAGGGATTAATAATTTTTACTTCAAATCCCAGCTTTTCTGAAGCCAGGATGCTAAATTCAGCAAGCGTAAAAGATATGCTTATAATATTTTTGAAATGCGACAATGATTTTTGAGAATCATTAATCAGAATAAAATCAATCTTAGAATTCCTTTCACAACATCTTATAAAATAATTTATCCAGTCAGGCCACTGCCCAAAATATATTACTATGATTCCAATCTTTGTTTGCATTAACAAATAAGTATTTGAATTCAGTAAGTGGTTAAATAATTGGCTTTTTATTTTCAGTCTCCAAAATGATAATTGAATATTTTAATATCTTCCTTATAAATTCTGCCAGCAAGCTCCCTGGTTACCTTATCATAGTAATAAGTATAATATTTGTGTTCAGATTTATTATATAAAGGTAATTTGCTGCATTTTAACCTTCTTAATTTACACATTTCCTGAAAATGTCCTGTTAAATTCTCATATTTTCCGAGAAAATCGATCTCTAATTTGCCCTTACTATTGTATATAAATTTATGTTGTTCTTTAAGATGTTGTTTCAAAGCTAAGAGATCTCTATACCAAGCAGCCCATTTGTCATATCTTTTTTCCAGAATGTCAATGCAGAACTGCCTGAACAGACTGAAATCATCAGAAAACTTCCATGCATACTCTGATACAAGCCTTTCCCACGGATTTCTTACAAAGGCAAATCTGAAGTAATTATTAAACTCATTATATGAGACATAATTGTTCCCTACAATCTCTTCGCATGTTAAATGATTCAGCCATCCAAGCTTATTATTCCACCCATACAACACATTTTTATTTTCTTGATCACTGAAATTGTATGCGGGAAAAAGAATGTGCTCAATACTCTGTCCCCCGGTTCTGGGGATATGAATAAAAACAATCTTTCTTTTGCGGCAGATCATTTATTGAGTTTTTTAAGTATTTTTTCCAATACATATTCAGGTTTTATTTCTTTCATGCATTTATGGCTAAAAGAGCAACCCTTTCTTAACCAGCAGGGACTACACTCAACGTCGTACTGAATATGATCGTAATTATATATACCTGCCCAGTAATCAAAATCACAATACCCGCTTTGAATAATTATTGTCTTCCCGTTTGCAAACATCGAAGCATAATGACTGGCTCCCGTCTCCAATCCTACAAATAATTTGGCTTTTTTAATATAATTTAAAAATAGTATGTTCCTTATTCTGTTTTCGGATAAATCCAGAAAATCTATGTCATATGTTCTTAGCAGGTTCTTCAGTTCTTTAAAATATGGCCAGTTTCTGTAAGCTGACCAGTAACCCGCAGCAGATACAATAACCACATCATGCGCCGGCACATCATTATATTCAATGAACTTGACAGGAATATAATCTCTCTCTACTTTTATCTGCTGAATAATATTAAATTTTTTAATGAATTCTTCAATTAAATCAGTAATAACATTAAATTTCTTTTGCGTCTCCAATCCGGTACGGTTCTGCCGTAGGCATTCAAATGTCCTCCACCCTCTTGAAATGGGACTACTGGTAGCCGGACAATCAACTATGTCAGAAATATCAGGATTGTATAATATGGCATCAAATCCATTATCACATAAAGTAACCGTAAAAAGTGCCGAAATCAAATTGTCCCCAAAAGCCTTCCCTGAATAAAAAATCTTATACCTGCCGATATTACTCATTATTAATTCATTATTAAGTAATTAAAATAATTCGGTTAATTTCTGAACATATCCTGACATTTAATATTCTTACAATAAATATTGTTAATACTCTGCTAATTTTAACATTAAATATAGTGATTTTTATTGCCTGTTTTTTTGAATATATTGCACAATGGTATTATCAACTTATAATGTATTTTGTCTGAAATGATCTTCAATATAAGGAAGGTTAAACAATAATATCTATTATAGTTAATTAATATTCAATAAATCAATATCTATTTTAATTAAAAAAACTTAAATTTGAATTGGCTAATTAATAAATTACTATCTGATATTCAATATTTAATGTAACCAGGTATAACATAAAAAAACAGATATGAAAATTTTAAATACCCTATCTTTTGTAATCCTGCTTTTTTTATCAACTCAAATTAATAGATCCCAAAACTGGACATGGTCAGATCATTTGATCTGCAACGGCGATGTTGAACCTCTTGCTTTAATATCTGATAATTCAAACAATGTTTATATAGCCGGGACATACAGTAATGCTACCTTGCAAATCGGTTCAGATACAATTCATAATTTAGGAAACACTGACGGATTTATATGCAAGTTTAATCAGCACGGTCAGCTTCAATGGCTTATACGCATAGGGGGAACAGGTCAAGATGAAATAGAAGCACTGATAATTATAGGCAGTAACTTATATGTAGCCGGATCATTCAGAAGCAGTGTTTTACACTTTACACCGACGGGACTGCTGGTAAACAGTAACGGATGGGATGGTTTCCTGGCAGTATATAATTTAAACGGGGTTTTCCAGCAAGCAACACGAATCTTCTGGGGCCAAAACAATGAAAGAATAAGAGATATGGTTTATGATCAAAGCAGAAATCAGCTTGTATTTGCCGGTAGTCTCAAAACCCAACTTATTTATGACAATGGTCCCAGTTACGACACCCTGACCTCAACTAGTCCCAAGGATATTTTTGTTGCCCAGTCAAATCTGGCTGGAGAAGTATCGAACATTGTATCATTTGAAACCTCAGATGCCAATACAAGAGTTAAAAACATAAACCTTTCTCAAAATACAGGTTACTTTGTAACCGGCGACCTTAAAGGAAAAGTTTTCTTCACACCATCCGACTCACTGGACGGAGACAATGTTAATATGGATATTATGTGTTTTAAGGTTAACTCCGATTTAACATTCGACTGGAAAAGGAAAGCCGGAGGCCCATTATGGGATCATGGGAATTCCGCGACAAGTGATGTTTATGGAAATATATATATCGATGGACAGATACAGGATGATGTTTATTTTGACGCTACGGCAACTGAAACCGTCATTGTCCCCGAAGCTGGCAATGAAGATATTTTTATAGCA
>CAZFHF010000375.1:0-3146 GCA_964518655.1 uncultured Bacteroidales bacterium
TCAAAATGTATCGAAAAGGGAAACCTGGTAATTTTAGAATCGACTTCTCCGCCCAGCACTACCGAAGATCTGGTCGGGGGAATAATACATAAAAAAAGTGGACTAAAGGCGGGGAAAGATTACTTCCTTTCGTTCTGTCCCGAAAGGGTTTTACCCGGTAAGATCATATATGAACTTGTAAATAATAGCAGGATCATCGGGGGAATAAACGAAGAATCAGCTCTGAAAGCAAAAGAAATATACGGTAGTTTTGTTAAAGCGGATATTTATCTGACGGATTTAAAAACCGCAGAATTTGTAAAGTTAATAGAAAATACTTATAGAGATGTTAACCTGGCTTTTTCTAATGAGGTGTCATTAATATGTAATTATTACCAAATTGATGTATGGGATGTAATAAAATTTGCAAATATGCATCCGAGAGTTAATATTTTGAATCCAGGTCCTGGAGTAGGTGGACATTGTATCCCAATTGATCCATGGTTTGTAATACAGAATCTTGAAAGGGAGGATACACTTATCGAAAAATGCAGAAATATAAACAATGGAATGCCCCATATTATTTCTAAAAAAATTATTGAACTGATCAAAAATAAAACCAATCCAAAAGCAACTCTTTTTGGAGCAAGCTACAAAGAAGATATTGGCGATACGAGAGAGAGCCCAACTTTGGCGATTACCAGTGAATTAAAAAGCAGAAATATAAATGTTTCGATATATGATCCACTGGCAGAGAATTTTAAATATGAGCTATCGAATCTTGAAGATTCTTTGAAAGATTCTGATTTTCTTGTTTTGCTTGTAGGTCACAGCATATATAAAAATCTTAATATGGATCATATCTGCAGGCTGATGAGAACCAGAAACATTTTCGATACCAGGAATTTCTTTAATAAAAATGAAATTACTCGTTATGGTTTTAAGTATTTCAGCCTCTAAGAGGTGTTTTACATTTTACAATCCGGGGAAGTTAAATGAATATTATTCAGCGTAAGGATAAAATCAATATCCTGATCTGTATGGGTACGAGACCTGAGGGTATTAAACTTGCTCCGGTTGTTGAATTACTTAAGAATCGGTCCGAAACTTTTAAATTCAAGATTTGCTCAACAGGTCAGCATAAAGAAATGCTTGACCAGGTATTCAGGTTTTTTAATATAAAACCTGATTATGATTTAAGTTTAATGACTGAAAATCAGTCGCTGGGTTATCTATCTTCAAGAATCTTAACTGATATGAACAAAGTTCTTACTGATGCAAATCCTGATGTAATCTTAATCCAGGGAGATACTACTACCGCCTTTCTAACAGCACTGTCAGGATTTTATAAAAGAATAAGGGTAGGTCATGTTGAGGCCGGACTAAGAACTTATGATAAATATAATCCATTTCCGGAGGAGATAAACCGGCAGTTGATAAGCAGACTGGTGGATTTTCATTTTGCTCCAACAAAAAAGGCGTTTGACAATCTGATGGACGAGAATATAAATAAGGAGAATATTATTATTACCGGTAATACTATAGTAGATGCAATATTGTGGGGCATAAAAAAAATTTTAAGGAATAAAAAAAATCCTGATATAGAGGAATTGTCAGGAATTCTGGACAAAGATAAAAAAATAATTTTGGTCACAATGCACAGGAGAGAATCTTTTGGAGAAGATATAGAAAATGTCTGCAAGGCCCTTAAGGCGATTTCTACCAATTATAAAGGAATTCAAATTGTATATCCCGTTCATCTTAATCCAAATGTAAGAAAACCGGTATTTGAATTATTGGGGAAAGCAGATAATATTAAATTAATCGATCCGCTTGGTTATGAGCCGTTTTTATGGCTGATGAGCAGGTCACATCTGATTATTACAGATTCCGGAGGAATTCAGGAAGAAGCACCGACACTAAAAAAACCGGTACTCGTAATAAGGAAAAAAACGGAAAGGATGGAGTCCGTGGATCGAGGTATTTCGAGACTGGTGGGTACCGAAACAAAGGATATTATAGACAATGTTTGCAAAATTCTTGATAATGAGGAGTGCTATAAAGAGATGATTCCCGATAAAAATCCTTATGGTGACGGACATGCCGCGGAGAGAATATTGGATTTTATTTCAAAAAAAATGAGTTGAGGTAATATCATGAAACAGGTTTTTATAAGGAGAGGGGAAGTAGTAGTTGAGGAGGTCCCTGCCCCCGTGGTTTCGGAAGATGAAATACTGGTCGAGGTCCATTACTCCTGCATATCTGCAGGGACAGAAATTGCGAATATCGGTGCCTCGGGAAGATCTTTGATTAAAAAAGTACTGGAAAAACCACAGGATGTCAGGAAAACTTTTGATAATGTAAGGAAAGAAGGCTTGATCAATACCATAGGAAAAGTTGTAAATAAGATCGAGGCCAGGCATGCCACAGGTTATTCTGCTTCGGGAATTATCATAGATGTTGGTTCGAATATAAAAAATTTCAAGAAAGGAGATAGAGTAGCCTGTGTTGGTCTCGATATAGCGAATCATTCCGAATTTATCATTGTTCCTGAAAATCTGGCCGTCAGAGTTCCTGATTCTTTGCCGCTTAAAGAAGCATCTACTATTGCCGTTGGCAGTATTGCCATGCATGGGGTAAGAAGATGCGACCCTAAAATAGGCGAGGTTGTTGTAGTTTTTGGCTTGGGTATTTTAGGACAATTGTCGGTGCAATTACTGAAGGTATCCGGCTGCTATGTAATAGGCATAGATATTGATAAGGGGCGCATCACCAGAGCCAAAAAAATTGGTCTGGATAAAGGGTTTAATGCAGAAGATCCTGACATGGTTGATGAAGTTATCAGGAATACAAATGATCATGGTGCCGATTCTATAATAATAACCGCCTCCTCAAAGGATAGCGATGTAATAAATATGGCAATAAAAATGTGTAGAAAAAAAGGCAAAATCGTGATAGTAGGCAATGTTAACCTGACAATAAACAGGGATGATTTTTATGAAAAAGAGCTTGATTTATTGATGTCGACTTCTTATGGTCCTGGCAGATATGATGAAAAATACGAGAAAAAAGGAGTCGATTACCCATATGCTTATGTCAGGTGGACCGAAAATAGGAATATGCTGGAATACCTGAACTTGCTTTCGAAGGACAAAATCAATGTAGAA
>CAZFHF010000376.1:0-3128 GCA_964518655.1 uncultured Bacteroidales bacterium
AGTGCCATCCGGAGAGTTTTTCCCTGGTAAACAGCCTTGATTTTGAGATCGACACTTCGGGAATTGTTGATTTCAATTTCGATGCAAATCTTGACAGCATGTTGAATCTGTATTATGTTAACCATTCCCTGTTAGCTGACACAATACCCTTTGAAGAAACAACAGACAGTATTATCCCCGATTTCCCTGATTCGGTGTATATCGACAGGATTGCCAGGATTCCTTCTGTAGTAGAATTATCCTACAATACAATAGTCAGAAAATATATTGAAGTGTACACACAAAAGCGCAGGAAGTCTGTTGAAGTGATGCTGGGCTTGTCAGAGTATTATTTTCCGATATTTGATGAAATATTTGATATGTTCGATATTCCTAATGAATTGAAATATATGTCAATCATTGAATCGGCATTGAATCCCCGTGCATACTCAAGGGCCAGGGCTGTCGGTTTATGGCAGTTTATGTATGGTACAGGCAAACGCTACGGGCTTACAATAAATTCGCTCGTTGATGAAAGAAGGGACCCTATACTATCTACATATGCTGCTGCCCGGTTTATTAGTGACCTTTATAATATATACAACGACTGGATTCTTGTTATTGCTGCATACAACTGCGGTCCCGGAAATGTTAACAAGGCTGTAAGGCGCTCCGGTGGAAAGAGAAATTACTGGGATATATATTATTACCTGCCGCGGGAAACACGCGGGCATGTACCTGCATATATTGCCGCAACATATACAATGAACTATTACAGGGAACATAACCTTCAACCCCGTAAGATTGAACTGCCATTTGCAAGTGATACTATAATGATTAACAAGGAGCTTCATCTTATGCAGGTCTCCGAAGTTCTGGGCATCCCCCTTAAACAGCTAAGAGACATGAATCCACAGTACCGCACGGATGTTATACCGGCAAAGGATAGATGTTATACACTGAGATTACCCCTGGAGCATATATCAAGGTTTATTGATCTGCATGATTCAATATTTGCATATAAAGACTCGGTGTATTTTGATCCCAATAAGATAATTACCAGTCCTACAACATATACATCATCTAAGTACATGCATGAACCGCCGTCTGACAACCTGGCAAAACTAAATTATACAGTAAAGTCAGGTGATAACCTGGGATATATTTCAAGCTGGTATAATGTCAGGATATCTGACTTGAGGTACTGGAACAACATCAGGCAGAACCTGATAAGGAGCGGACAGAAATTAGTGATCTACGTCCCGAAAACTAAGGTTAACAAGTACAAAGACATAAATTCAATGTCATTTGCAGAAAAGCAAAAAATGATCGGCAAGACAGTTGCAACGGATTCAACGCCGGAAAAAGTTGTTGTTGTTGAAGACGGCGACTATTTATATTATACGGTAAAATCAGGTGATACCTTATGGGATATTGCCAAAAAATATCCCGGGGTGACTGATACTGACATTATGAGGCTGAACAGTATCAGCAATCCTGATAAAATCAGGCCCGGCCAAAGGTTAAAAATCAAACCAAAGAGCCGGACATTTTAAATAAGCTAAAAATAAAGGATGAAACCTTTTAGGATATTACTATTCTTCTTATCAGTTTATCTTCTGTTACTAGCTATTGCCTTATACTTTCCTGAAAAGGGCATCAATATCTCAAAAAACCTGAAATTGAAATTCTTCACCCCTAAAGATATATTTTCAAGGAAAAAGGTAAAATATGCCGATATATCTGATATTATCAGCACAAGTGAATTACTTACGGATTCCGTTATATCTGATTTGGCTGAAAAGCCTGGCAGGGAAGAAACCAACAAATATGACACTGTAAGGGCAAATGCTGACAGCCTCAGGAACAGTATTCCTCCCATTGAATATCCCGGAGGCGATAACACTGTTCTGCATCCGGTTTTTAAGGCGCTGAAAAATCTTAAAAGATCCGGGAAACTTATAAGGATCATGCATTACGGGGATTCCCAGATCGAAGGGGACAGGATGACTTCCCTGATAAGAAATAAGCTGCAGGCGAAGTTCGGAGGCTCAGGTATAGGACTTGTCCCTGCTTCACAGCTTTACGGATATAAGTTTTCTATGGTTCATGAAAACTCGGATAACTGGCATAGATATACTATATACGGTAATGTTGATACTACGATAACACACAGACGGTACGGTGTGCTGGGATGCTTCTGTACATTCTCGCCTGTTGTTAGAGATACCATGACAGATGATACTGTTAGCTATCAGGCGTGGATATCTTTTGCAGAATCAAAATACTCCTATCAGAATACAAAACAATTCTTACAATGCAGGATATTCTACGGGTATAATGATGAGCCGTTCTTAAACGAGATATCCAGGGGCGGGGAATTGATAGACGCTGAGATACTTCCTCCCTCACATAAGCTCAATGAGCTGAAATGGCTGTTCGGTGAACCCGTGTCGTCGCTTACATTGAAGTTTGAAGGCAGGTCAAGCCCGGAAATATACGGATTGGCGCTGGATGGCATGAACGGCGTTGCGGTGGATAATATTGCAATGAGAGGCTGTTCAGGCACTGTCTTTACCAAAATAGACAGGGAATTGCTGCAGGAAATGTACGGTATGCTGAATGTGAAGCTTATCATATTGCAGTTCGGGGGAAATGTTGTGCCTTACATTGCTGAGAACTATAAGTATTATGAGAAATGGTTCTACAGCCAGATAAAAAGGCTGTACAGTGTCTGCCCGGATGTGTCAATAATAGTTATCGGTGTTGCAGATATGTCAGTCAAGGAAAAGGACAGGTATGTGACATACCCGAATTTAAAAAAAGTAAGGAATGCTCTTAAGGATGCTACATTCAAGGCAGGTGCGGCATACTGGGATATGTACGAGGCCATGGGAGGGGAGAACTCAATGCCAAGCTGGGTATTTGCCGAACCCCCGCTGGCTTCAAAAGACTTTGTGCATTTTAATCCTAAAGGGGCCAGGATTATTGCCCAAATGTTCTATAACTCATTTATATATGAATATAATAAGTATGAGAAAACGCATGCCGATTAATATTCGGCACATTACTCATTACTGAATAAATATAATAGTAAGTAAGTCTTGATGATAAGGAAGATAATTTTTTTGAGCATAGCAGTATTTGCA
>CAZFHF010000377.1:0-3127 GCA_964518655.1 uncultured Bacteroidales bacterium
TTGCCATGGTAAAGCACTCCGTCCATGTCTATTATAAATCCATTCTTGTTTTTATTATTTTCAATATGTCTTTCGGGGATCTTTATTCCGGAGCTCATTATAAAGTATGCTTTATGAAGTTTAACAAATTTAATAAAAATGTAAATCTAAATATATACCGCAACATCAACTATATAATTACGGTGTTTTTAATTACTACACATTATATTTTAGTAATTTTATAAGTCAATGCTTAATGAAAATAAAGATAACTGATAAATAAGAAACTCATGAATAATGTTGAGGCATTGTTTTATAAAAGGCTGAATGATAAAGTAAATTGTAACTTATGTCCGCATAATTGTAAAATAAAAGATGGCGATACAGGCATTTGCAATGTAAGGAGAAATGTTGAGGGAAAGCTTATCAGCGAAAATTTCGGAAGGCTTTCTGCGATTAATTTTGATCCGATTGAAAAAAAGCCTTTGTATCACTTTTTCCCGGGTTCAGTAATTTTATCACTGGGAAGCATCGGGTGTAACATGAAATGTAAGTGTTGCCAGAACTGGCAGATATCACAAACTTCAGCAGAAGAATTCCGGGTTCCGGATATCTATAAACCAAAAGACATTATAAGACTTGCAGGATCAAGAAGTAATAATATCGGAGTCGCATATACATATAATGAACCTACAGTATGGTATGAATTTATGCTGGAAACATCAAGGCTGGTCAGGGCAGAAGGGCAAAAAAATGTTGTTGTATCAAACGGATTCATAAATGAGGCTCCTCTGAAGGAATTATTAAAATATATTGATGCTTTTAATATAGACCTTAAAGCATTTAATGATAAATTTTATAAAGAGATATCTTCTGCAAGCCTTGAACCTGTGAAAAATACCCTTAAGATTATCTCTGAAAGCGGTAAACATCTTGAAATTACAAACCTGGTTATACCTTCATTAAATGATGACGAGAATGAATTTAAAGATATGGTTGAGTGGATAGCCGGTGAACTTGGAAAAGATACCGTTCTGCATTTATCGAGGTATCATCCTGTTTACCACATGAATATTGAGCCTACCGGGCATGTTATTCTTGAAAGGCTTTATAATATTGCGTCTGAAATATTGAATTACGTATTTGTAGGAAATATTAATTTAAAAGATTATCAGGATACAAAATGTAGAAAATGCAACAGGACAATAATAAGCAGGGCGGGGTATTTTATTGAAAAAACAGGCATGGATTCAGATGGAAAATGTCTAAATTGCGGAACAAGCATTATCGGCAGTGAACAAGTAAACATGTAATCTGATGATACAAGGTTCTTTATTTTTATATTCCATTGATGAATTTCATTTGAATGTAACAAATCATTGTTCTTATCGTCATAGAGTATACATAATATTACAGGTATGTTCAGGAACTTCTTTAAAGTAGCTATAAGGAATATCATCCGGCATAAAACTTATTTTTTCATTAATCTCTTTGGTCTTTCGATCGGCATTGCCTGTAGTATTTTGATAATGCTGTTTGTAATACATGAGCTTAGCTACGATAAGTTCAATAAGAATTATAAAAGGATATACAGATTATACCTAAGCTGTAAGTTAGGCACATCCGAGTTTGAAGGTGCATGGAGTTGCGCTCCTGCAGCAGCGGCCTTTGTCCAGGATTTTCCTGAGGTTGTAGACGCTGCCAGGCTTGATAACTGGGGTGAAGTGGTAATTAAATTTGATGACAGGAGCTTTCTGGAAACACATTTTATGATTGCGGATTCCAGCTTTTTTAACATATTTTCCATCCCTTTAATACAGGGTAATCCTTCAACAGCATTGGCTAAGCCACATACTATTGTTATAACAAAAGAGATTGCTCATAAATATTTTGGCAGGGAAGATCCTATGGGTAAAGCTATAAGGGTAAATAATGATACAACGATATATTCAATTACGGGAGTTGTTGATAAAGTACCTGAAAATTCACATTTTGAGTTCGATCTGCTGGCATCTTTTTTAACTCATCCCAGGGCTAATGATGATTTCTGGTTATCAAATAATTTTGCCACATATCTTCTTCTGGAAGAAGGAGCATCAGCGGAAAAGCTTCAGGAAAAGATTCCTGGGTTACTTGAAAAATATGCAAGTCCCCAGTTACAAAAGACCCTTGGTATTTCTTTTGAAGAATTTCTTGAAGCCGGTAATCGATATGGCCTTTATCTTCAACCTCTTACGGACATTCACCTGAATCCTGATATACAACATTCATTTAAACCTATAAATGACAGAAAGTATATTTATATATTCTCATTAATTGCCCTGTTTATTATTCTTCTGGCGAGCATTAATTATATGAACCTTTCAACTGCTCAGTCTGCAGGACGTGCGAGTGAGGTAGGATTAAGAAAAATTGCCGGATCAACAAGATCACTTTTAATAAGACAGTTTTTACTGGAATCTGTATTATTGACGATATTTTCTTCAATACTGGCATTACTTATAGTAGAGGTAATTCTGCCATATTTTAATGATTTTATAGGCCTTAATATACCCAAAAACTATTTCAGCAACTGGTACTTTATACCAGGATTGTTGTTATTGGCTATTGTTGTTGGGGTGTTGGCAGGCAGTTATCCCTCATTTTTTCTTGCAACATTTAAGCCTGTTACTGTTTTATCAGGAAAAGCAAAGGAAGGATTACGAAGCGGCTTGCTTAGAAGGATACTTGTAATAGTCCAGTTTTCTATATCGATATTAATTATTCTTGGTACAATTATTATTTATCGACAGACAAATTATATGCTTAATAAAGATTTAGGATTTGATAAGGAGCAGCTTTTGATAATCAGGCGTGCAGATGCACTTGGCAGGGAAAAGATTAAAGTATTCAGGCAGGAAATTGAAAAGTTCCCCGGAGTAATCAGCTCCTCAAATTCAACATCTATTCCAGGTCATGCAAATTCTAATAATGGCTTTTTAATTGAGGGCGAAAGTCCTGATAATACAGTTCTTATGTACACAAACTGGATTGATTATGATTATCCTGAAACATACAGGCTCAAAATATCTAAAGGCAGGTTTCATTCTGAAGAATATTCCAAAGATACAGTAGCTATTGTAATTAATGAAACTGCTGTGAAAAAGTT
>CAZFHF010000378.1:0-3122 GCA_964518655.1 uncultured Bacteroidales bacterium
ATCTTCAATATACATGGTGAAGTAGCGGGTGACTATGCCGGAAATGTAAGATTATTTGAAGCAACCGGGATGGGTTGCTGCCTGATTACTGATTTTAAGAAAAATATGAATGAACTGTTTAAAGTTGATAAGGAGGTAATAGTATACAAAACTGTTGATGAGTGTATTGAAAAGATAAAGTGGTTAATGACCAATAAGAAGGAATGTGCAGCAATAGCCAGCGCAGGTCAAAAAAGAACTCTTGCTGATCATACTGTTCAAAAAAGATGCACTGAACTTATAGAAATCCTCAGGAAAGAACTTAATACAAATGTTATAAATTAAAAAACCCGGTTTCAGTATTTAAGACTGATTTTTATGGTAAAAATTACTTTTTCATGGGATGATGGTGCTGTAGAAGATCTTAAGCTTGCAGAAATAAGTGCAAGGTATAACATACCGGCAATGTTTTTCATACCCGGCTCAAATAGTGAAAGAAAAGTCCTTTCTCCTGAAGAGATCTTAATGATAAAAGATAGAAATCTAAATATTGGCAGTCACACAAGATCACACACCTATCTTGGTACTCTTTCAGAAGAAGATGCGTATAATGAAATGTCTGACGGGAAAAAATATCTCGAAGATATTACAGGAGAAAAAATAGTGCATTTTTGTTTTCCGGGAGGAGAATATAATGGAACGCTGCTTTCATTATCAAAGAAACTGTTCCGTTCAGCAAGAACAGCTGATACTTGTGTAACCAGGGGAGGTGATTTCCTTGTTAAACCAACATTTCATTTCTATGACAGGGGTTACAATTCATTGCTATATCACTCATTGATGAATGATTTCAAATTGCATAGATATATCTTGTCAGTTTGGAAAACTGCAGATTATTTCAACAGGCTGACCAGCATTATGAATAAATATCTTAATAATGAATCTGAGGGATTTATTATGATCTGGGGACATTCCTGGGAAATTGAGAAATTCGGTTTATGGACAAAACTTGATACATTGTTTCAGTTTCTGACAGATAATTTCAGACAAAACCTTGTCGATTATGAAGATTTTTTAAAATAATATCGATAATAATGAGGAGAATAATGAATATGTAATAATTATAGGTTTGTAAAATTAACCTTATGAAAATGAAAGAAACCTTAAAGAAAATTTTATTCAGGCTGCTTCCGGGTGGAAAATAAAGATCATTTATTATTTTTTGGTGAATTGCCGGGAGGTAACATACACGGCATCAGCATTTCCAATTCAATTAATCTGTCAATATTATCTGAAAAGTTTGTCGTACATGTTATTGAAGAAAATGGAGCATTCAAAAAGAACCTGTTATCATATTTCAGAAAAATATTTTTATTAACCGCCAATAGCTTATCGATCATCAGAAAATGTATTCAATTCAGGTACAGGTATTTCTATCTTGTAATTTCCCTCTCATTTTTAGGAGCAGTAAAGACCTTGATAATGATGTTGATTTTTCGGATTCTGCGCTTCAGGGGAGAAGTAATATTACATGTTCACAGGGGAGATTTTAAGGACTTCATTTCAAGAAATACTGTTCACCGGCTTATTGCCTTACTAATTCTTAAATTGAGTGAAAAAGTAATATTTCTTTCCGAGAGATTTATAATACCTGATTTGAAAAGGTATTCTGATATTGTCATCATACCTAATACCATATTGGGTCCACCTGTTGACAAGAATTATTCGAGAAAACAAAATTTTGTATACATAAGTAATTACATCAGGAATAAGGGTATAATTGATTTAATAGAGGTAATGGAGACATTATCAGATAAAGAAATTGTACTTGAAACATACGGACAATTTGCTGAGAATGAGACAACTTTATTAATGAAAACTTATCAATCTGCCAAATTAAAAATAAATGGTCCGATTACATCTGAGACTGAAAAATTTGCCATACTAGGCTCCGCAAAGTGTTTAATACTTCCATCACTGAATGAAGGTCAGCCACTTATCATACTTGAAGCTATGGCAACAGGCACTCCGGTGATCGTAACAAGAGTAGGTGATATGGAGGGACTTGTTGGCAGTGATTATCCGCTGCTGATCGATCCTGGAGATAAAAATGCGTTGATGACTGCCATTCTCAGAGTCCATAATATGAAGATTAATGACTTAATTTTACTTTCTGAAAATCTGTCTGATAGATTTCAAAACCTGTTCTCATTTGGTAAACACAGGAATGCAATGCTTTCCGTATTTAGTGACTGAACTTTTTTTGTATGTTTAATTAAGATATTCATTAATAAGGAGCTTGATTCCCGGAATAATTTAGATTTATATTTAAAACTGGAATTAACAGTAACAATGAAAAAAATTCTGATAACGGGTTCTCAAAGCTTTGTTGGTAATAACTTCCGGAAATTTTCACAGTACAAAGAAGTCGAGGAGATTTCTCTGGTTGAAAACAAACCTGAAGAGATTGACTTCAGCAAATTTGATGTTGTTTTACATCTTGCAGCAATAGTCCACCAGTCAAAAAAAATCCCTGACAGCAAATATTATTATGTTAACAGGGACCTTTCATACAGAGTGGCAGAATGTTCCAGGAATGCCGGTGTAAGGCAATTTGTATTTTTAAGCACTGTTAAAGTATATGGCAATTATAATCCCGGATCGGAATTAAGGCATGAGAATTCCGATTGTCACCCGGATGATCCATACGGAAAAAGCAAACTCGAAGGGGAGAATTGCATAAAAAAATTAGAAGATAAAGGATTTATTGTTTCAATAATTCGCACTCCATTGATCTATGGTGGAGGAGTTAAGGCAAAAATGCTTAGCATGATTAAGCTTGTTGACTCAGTAGGTATTTTGCCTTTTGGAAAATTAAATAATAAAAGAAATTATACCTATAGTGAGAACTTAGTTGGTTTTATTGACAAAATAATTGAAAGAAGTGCCCGGGGAACATTTATTGCTATGGATGAATATCCACTTTCAACAACAGAGCTTGTATTATTATTGTCAAAATATCTAGGGAAAAAAGTTGTTCTATTCAAACTACCTGATTCTTTGATACGACTTGGCACTATTTTGATTCCTTCAGTTTTTGAAAGGTTGTATGGATCTCTGGAATTTGATAACAGCAAAACGAA
>CAZFHF010000379.1:0-1282 GCA_964518655.1 uncultured Bacteroidales bacterium
CAATTTAATTTAACTGATTATGAACCCCCTCAAAAAACAAAAGGGGAAATAAAAATTATTTAATTACTTATCAAAAGTTTTTATGCATCAGATTTTACAAGTCTAAAAGTGTAAGGATACCCACAAATATCAGTCTGTATATCTTTAGAGTCGTATTGAGTCAAAGGTGCCCAACCAGTTCCATCAATTTCAATTAAGAAACTAACATAACCAGTGCTTACACCCTCAGCAAAAGGCAACATAGCACTTTCTTTTGGGTCTGCTGTGTCAGCTGCGGAACTTGATGCAGCTGCCATAACATAAGCATTCATAACTCCTGTTGACGCATCTTCATTAATAAGATGATATGTAGTATCTGAAATCTCATATCTTGGTGGTTTAATCACTCTAACTTGACAAGAATCTGCTGTTAAAGGACCATTTCTTGTTACAGAAAAAATCCCTGCCTCAATAATTCCATCTGTTGCTGGCAATTGAACTTCGGACAAATAGAAAACACTCATACGAGTATTATCTACTCCAACATCAGCGATGTCTATACCACCAGTATCGTTATCAAAAGTAAATGCTGTTGTAGTTTGAATCCTATTAATAGTTACACCGCTTGAATATCCTGAACCTATGGAACCAATATTAAACATAGCAAGACTAACTAATCCTGATGCAAATAAAAGTCCAATCACAGATATAACAATCAACATCTTTTTAGATATATGGATTTTTCTCATCCATCTCATCCCTATACCTGTAATAGCCATAGCCAAGAGAATCAACCAAAAATAAAAATTAGTTAAAATTCCAGTAATACTTATCTGGCCTCTCTTATTTTTCATTTTTAACCTCCCTGTCGCCCATATTGGACGAGTTCCTCAGGACATTATTTAGATTTAATATAAACAAGGCAAAAGGATAACCTTTTGAAAACCTTGTTATTTTGTTTAGGAAAACATCAACCATAATAAGCAGAGTAAAAAAGAGTTTAAAAGGTTTTTGTAGTAGAATTAAAACACTCACGAATATCAAAATCAGACAACTTTTTCCTAAATTTCTGATAAACCATTGTTTGAATCATATTAATTTGAGATGGAGTTATTTTTTCCTTATCATCAAAGCGAGTCCTAACAAAATCCAAAATCTTATCTAAAGGAATTGTGGAGCCTCTAAATTGTTCTGAATATTCAAAAGTCCAAAAAGTCGGGAGTTTCCATTTTGCCGTCAATAAATTATTATCAAAAACTAAAAGAGATTGTGATTTATCATTAACATTTTTAGGTAAAAACCA
>CAZFHF010000379.1:1292-3116 GCA_964518655.1 uncultured Bacteroidales bacterium
TTAATCTTTCAACCCCCTCAATATCTAATTTCTCAGGAGAAATATATTTAAAAATTTTAAGATTACAGCTCCTTAAAATTGAAATATCAACCTTTGAAGTTAGTTTAACACAACCGAATAACTTTTGATGATTCTGAGCCATTGTCCCCTCAAGCACAGAAAATAATTTATTTTCAGTAGTCGCAAAATCACGAGAGGGAAACTCAACCTCCAACTCAGAACAATAGATATAAACAGGCTGAAACTTAGAACCAAAAGGAATATCCCTAAAACTAAAATACATATCTTTCTCGTTAATAAAAGGAGGACATTTTACATTGCCCAAAGAAACTATACGAGGGGGTAAAATATTTAACTTTTCACAATAAAATATTATTAACTCAAAAAGACGACAAAGCAGAGCATCTTTTCCCATCCTTTGATCCCCTAAAACAATACAGGTTATTTGTGGAGAATGAACAATCCAATTAATAAGCATATCTAATTTTTCACGAGTAGATAAACTCTGATTTTGGACGAGTTTTTTTCCCTCATCTGCAAATCCATAATAGAGAAGATTAAAGACTTTCTCGTGGTCTAAGCGATTATGATTTCTCCTTAAATAGCGACTAACAGATAGCTGGCGACGAGATAACCAATCACGAGAAGAATCAGAAGTTATACTTTCATCAATCCCTCTCCTCATCATTAACACCTTTAACTTTATCAATCATCTTCCTAACAAAAGTCTTATCCCTTGTCATCCTATCAGCAAACTCTTTAATTTCTTCAAAATTACCAAAATCATGCTCAATAGTTTTATTAAGAACATTTATCAAAGTATCTTTAGCTGTAATTTGAGAAGATAAATCAGTCTCATCCCCTGAATTATCTATAAATTTCTGAGAATACTTACCAAAATAAATTACATCTAAATTAAAATCTTCTTTATTCTTACGAAGAAAGAAATTAACTTTAGGAGGCAAGCCTCCTAAAGGAAACTTTTGAACAAGAGTCAAGCCCATAAAACTTTTCCCAGCTGAATAAATTTGATCAGCAGGAATAACCAAAGTAGCCAATTTTCCTCGTAAAGAAACAGGAAAAGTAGAGTGCCCCAAGTTAAAAACTGCCCAACAAAAACCTTTCTTTACTGAAGAATCAGGGACATAATCAGGTTTTCCATAAATAGAACCATGACACCCATTGACTACAACCTGATAGGATTTATATCTTGCTTTCCAAAGAATATATCTTCCAATAGAAGATAAAAACAAAAATCCAGCAATTAAAACAACTGCTGGCGGAAAGAACCAGCGAACCTCAGGATAAAACTTATTTCCTAAATAAACCACTAAGCCACAAGCAAGAACATAAAAAGCAATCTTTATATAATTTAAATCTTCAAAAGTCTCTTCCATTCTATAACTACCTCCACCAACAAACTTCGGGAAGAATACTCAAATCAAAACCCTGAAAAATCAAATTTAAAACCATCTCATTATAAAAAGGATAGTCAACTATAATCTTAAAAGAATAAAAATTTCCACAAACATCTACATCGATAATATCATAATAAAGAATATTAGAAGAAAGAAAATTATAATCTTCATCTACTTTAATATCAAAACTTAAATATTTTTTTTCTTCCATTACTCACTCCTATTTTCAGGCAAAAAATTAGTTAAATTTACTTCAAAATCATCACAGAAATCCAAACAAAAACTCTCGTATAAACCAGCTTCTTTACAAGTAAAAACACACTTCTGAAAATCACAAACATCACAACTTTCAGAACAGGCCAAAACAAATAGAACACTAAGAGAACATACAAAAACAAGCGTAAAC
>CAZFHF010000380.1:0-3107 GCA_964518655.1 uncultured Bacteroidales bacterium
CTATAATTGACAATATTGTACTGAAATAGGATTCTTTTATTGTTATTTGTTATTTGAGATTTGTGATTTATTTAAGCAGATACCTTTCAGACAGGGAGAAAAAGAAATCACATTCTATTACTGCATTTTCATCGCTATCTGATCCATGCACTGCATTTCTTTCAACAGATTCGGCATAAAGCCTTCTAATAGTATTATTCTCAGCTTTCTCAGGATCAGTAGCACCTATTAGTTTCCTGAAATCTTCCACTGCATCTGATTTTTCCAGGATAGCCACAACAACCGGACCGGATGTCATAAATTTAACCAGGCTTTCATAAAAGGGCCTTTCCCTGTGAACAGCATAAAATTCTCTTGCCTGACTTTCGGTTAAACTTATAAGCTTAAGTCCTGCTATATGAAATCCTGCATCATTTATCTTAGCCAGCATCGGGCCAATATATTCATTGGCAACTGCATCAGGTTTAATAATAGTTAATGTGATATTGCCTGCCATATTTGTGAGGTTTTAAATTTGAAATGTGAAAATAAGAAATATTATTAATGATTAGGTTATTTTTAATAGTTTTGATAGTTATTATTTATATGCCTGGGTGTTTGTATCATTTAATAAATCAGAGCATACAGCTATAATAATATGCGGGCAAATAACCATAATTAATTTTGGGCAAACATATTAAATACAGGAGATATTTTTCAATACAAGATCAGACTATTCCGGCGCTGATAATATTCTTATCTGCACTGTTATTATATTCCGGCACCTTTAATCATGGATATTCACTGGATGATTCTATAGTTATTACAGAGAACATTTATACAAAAAACGGTATATCAGGTATAAAAGATATATTTACACATGATTCCTTTACAGGCTTTTTTAAAGAAAAGAAAAGCCTTGTACCCGGTGGCAGATACCGCCCCCTTTCAATAGCTACTTTCGCTGTTGAATATGAAATATTTGGTGAAAAACCAGGAATAAGCCATATTATTAATGCTTTAATATATGCGTTAACAGGAGTCCTGATCTTTATTGTTTTATCAAAACTTACAGGAACTGACAGCAATAAATTTGATTTCTTATCCCCGGCATTTGTTTGTGCATTATTATTCGTATTCCATCCCGTTCATACCGAGGTAGTTGCAAACATAAAGGGAAGGGATGAATTGCTTGCCTTTATTCTATCAATAACTGCATTATCATATACAATCAATTATCTTAAAAAATCAAATTATAAATATCTGTTTTACTCAGGCATCTCATTTTTTCTGGCACTTTTATCAAAGGAAAATGCAATAATATTTATTCTGCTTATACCTTTAACGGTATATTTTTTTACAAAAATATCATTTAATAAAATCCTTTATGCTGAAATCCCTTTAGTACTATCCGCATTATTGTTTTTAATAATCAGGTTTAATATTGCAGGAGGACTTGGGGCAGAACCCTCCGGGGAACTCATGAATAATCCGTTCCTTAATGCTTCAGAAATACAAAAGTATGCAACAATATTTTACACCCTTGGTATATATGTAAGATTGATGTTTTTCCCCCATCCTCTTACATATGATTATTACCCATATCATATTGAACTGGTTGATTTTAGTAATATTTGGGTTATAATTTCATTATCGATTTATTTAATATTAATAATTATAGCGATCACAGGCTTTAAAGCAAAAAGAATGTTATCGTACGGGATATTTATTTATTTATTGCCTCTATTACTTGTATCCAACCTGGTTTTTAACGTAGGTACTTTTATGAATGAAAGATTTGTATACTTTTCATCTTTGGGTTTTTGCTTTATTATGGCCTGGATACTTGTAAGTTTATTGCAAGGTGTTCTTTCCAGAGGCATTCACAGAATTATTATTCTGGCATTTATTATACCTGCCCTGGCTCTTTATGCATTAAAAACAATAGAAAGAAACAAAGCCTGGAAAAATGATTTTACACTATTTACAACAGATGTCAAAATATCATCAAACAGTGCCAAAAGCAACTGTACAGCAGGTGGAGCGCTTCTTGAACAGGCGCAATTAACAAATGACAGCATTAAAAGGGAAAAATTCCTTGCCAAATCAATAACATACCTGAATAAAGCCATTAAAATACATACTGATTATATTGATGCTTACAGACTGCTTGGTAATGCCCATTATGAGCAAACAAGAGATATTGAGAAAGCAATCTATTATTATAAACAGGTACTTACAAGAGATCCATATGATGAAGTTACATATAATAATATTTCAATAGTACTGAATAATTACAACAATATAAATCACAAAATTTCAATATTTGAGGAATTACATGATATTAATTCCAACAGGTTTGAAATTTGCTATCATTTAGGTAATCTGTATGGAAAATATAAAAACAATATAGCAAAGGCTCTGTTATATCTTAGTGAGGCGGCAGCAATCAATCCTGACAGTAAAGAAGTATGTAAAGATCTTGGGGTGGCATACGGAATGGAAGGCCGGTTTAAAGAATCAATAAAGTGGTTTGAGAAGGCAATAAGACTGAATCCAAATGATCATACTCTTTATATTAATCTGGGAATTACATATCAAAGAATGGGTAATATTGAAAAGGCTAATGAATATTTTCTTAGAGCAGAGAATATAAAACAAAAAATGTAATATGAAAGTGACAGTGGATTACATCCTGGTTATTATAATTAAATATGACAAGGAAAGAAAGATTTAAAGGAGTACTTGAGTACTTTGAGAAACATCAGCCTGTTGCAGAAACTGAGCTTAAATATAAAAGTCCCTATGAACTGATAGTTGCTGTTATCCTTTCAGCGCAATGTACCGATAAACGTGTTAATATTATTACACCCGGATTGCTTGAAAGGTTTCCAACACCACGTGATATGGCTGATGCTGAGGAGCGTGAAGTCTATCAATATATTAAAAGCTGTTCATACCCTAATAATAAATCCAGATTGCTTATTGGTATGGCAAAGACCCTGATTTACAAATTTAAAGGGAATGTACCGTCAAGTATTGATGACCTTCAGAAGTTACCCGGCATTGGCAGAAAATCAGCCAACGTAATAGCAGCAGTTATATTTAACAAACCAGCTCTTGCGGTA
>CAZFHF010000381.1:0-3094 GCA_964518655.1 uncultured Bacteroidales bacterium
TTTCCATTTGGGGTCCTGTGAATAGATAAGAGCTGAGCATACAACTAAGAAAAGTATTATAACCGGTAATTTTCGCGATATTAGGGTTAAGTTTTTCATGACAGATTTATTTTAGAATTAGATTACTTATTGTTTAACGTATTTTAGCAAAGCAGGTTACACTCTAATACCTATTACCATAATATCGTCAACCTGGCTAAGGTCTCCCTGCCAGTCTTTAATAGTTTTATCAAGGATTTCCTTTTGCTCCTCAAGGGGCTTGTTGTGAATATCTGCCAGTAACTCTCTGAATGTACAGGATTTAAATTTTTTCTCTTCAGGACCACCAAACTGATCTCCATAACCGTCAGTATACATATAAATCATGTCACCTTTGGCAATCTTAAAGGTATGGTTGGTAAAAGGTTTTTCATGACCAACATGTATGCCGATAGGCATTTTGTCGCCCTTGTAAATCATTGATTCCGAATTCCTTATTAACACCAGGGGATTATATGCCCCTGCAAACTGGGCAGTAAGGTTATTAAAATCCAGTATGCACAATGCTATATCCATACCATCCCGTGCTTCATCTTTTTTTCCTCTTTGTGATAATGTTTCTTTAACATTATTTCTCAGTGATTCAAGAATTTTATTTGCATGATACTCTCTTGTAACATTCACTATCTCATTTAGCAGGGATACGCCCAGCATACTCATAAATGCACCGGGCACACCATGACCTGTACAGTCAGCAGCAGCAATCAGTTTATTATTGCCTTTTTCTGTCATCCAGTAAAAATCTCCGCTGACAATATCACGGGGTTTGAACAATATAAAGTGATGGGGCAGGATCTTGCCTGTATATTCATCATCAGGCAATACAGCAGACTGGATCCGCTGGGCGTACATTATACTTGAAGTGATCTCGCGGTTTTGTTCCGCAATCTTGTCTCTCTGTTTTTCAATTTCAATTGTTCTTTCTTTGACTTTCTGGGCAAGAACCTTCTTATCATGCTGCAGCTTTCTTTCCCTTACCTTAACAAATAAGAAGATAAGTGTTACTCCCAGAATTATCTCTAATGTGTAACATAATTTTGTTTTCCAGAAGGGAGGAGTGATAACAAATGCCAGGCTGACAGGTTCATCTGTCCATATACCATCACAATTTGCCGCTCTTACCTTAAATGTATAATTTCCATGAGGCAGTTTCTTATACTGATCGGTCTGGGTCTTATCAGTGATCTCTGACCATATATCATCGTAACCCTCAAGTTTATACTGATACCTGTTCTTTACAGGATTAGAAAAATGCAGGCCTGTATATTCAAAGATCAGGTTGTTTCTATTATAGGGAAGCTTTATGTTTAAAGGTAAACCTGTGATGCTGTCAGTGCCATGGGCATAATTACCTATGCCGGTTGAATCACCTTGAATGGATATACCGGTTATATATGTTTCAGGAGGATCGGTGCGTTTAACATCCAGTCCCTTGATATATTTAACCAGACCGTCACCTGTACCTATCCATACATTGTTTTCAGGATCGACAGAAATTGCACCCTGATAAGTTTCTAAAGGGGTGAAACCTTCAAGTTCTCCATAAAATTGAACAGATTCATCTGTGAGATTTATTTTGTTTAAGCCTTTGTCATGCCCTATCCACAAGTTATTGGTTTTATCAACTGCAACTGACATTATGCTGTTTGATGTAAGACCATTCTTTGTTGTGAATACCTTAATTTCATATTCGCCTTCACTGTTTATTATGATTTTATTCAGTCCGTTATCAGTCCCTACCCATATGTTTCCTGAGGAATCCACGGCAATATCATTACAGCTGTTATCTGACAGTCCGTTATCCGAATTAATATATGAGAAGTTTTCTGAATCGTAGATTGATATGCCGTTTCCTGTGCCAAACCATATTTTATTCTCATGGTCAATTTTAACAGTACGTATGTCATTACTTGATAAGCCCGAGTCTTCGTTAAGAGTATAGTAATTTCCGTTGCACAGTTTGCTGGCCCCGTATTGATGAGCTATCCATATATTACCCATAACATCCTCAGCAAAATCAACTGCCAGGTTCATTACATTCCCGTATTCATCCAGCCAGAGTCTGTCCCGGTAAATATTCAGATAACCTTTTTTATATTCTGCAAGGCCTTTTGGTGTACCCAGCCAGATATTGTTATTCTTATCCTCAAACACACTGTATATTGTAAGGTTTTCAGGAAAACCATCCTTTTTATCAAATATGTAGACATCATTATCCGAATCAATTTTAAACAATCCCTTATATGTTCCTACCCAGATGAGGCCATATTTATCGGCATTTACAGTAAGTATATCTTTATCAGGAAGTCCGAAGTCAGTTGTGTATATTTCAAAAGGTTTATTGCTTAATTTTGAGATGCCGCTTTTTGTTCCGAACCATATATTGCTCTCCTTATCTTCAAAGATATCTGAGATAAGATCATCTGACAAAGCATTTAGTGATGTATAGTAATTCAGTTTGTTTTTATGTATCATATATAATCCACTTTTCCGGGTTCTAATCCATATTCTTCCATGACTGTCTTCGGATATCTCCATAATAGAAGCACTGGCAAGCCCTTTACCGCTTATCAGGGAGAAATTTTGTCCGTCATACTTAAATAATCCTTTATCCCACGTACCAATCCATATATTTCCTTTGGAGTCTTCAAGCAACGACAGAATAACGTTGCTGCCAAGCCCATTATCTGATGCGTAACATTTGAAGTTCTTTCCGTCAAAGCTATTCAGGCTTCCTGCCTCTGTTGCCAGCCAGTACAAACCTTTTTTATCCTTTATGATATTCCAGATAATATTGCTTGTTAGTCCGTCTTCAGTGGTATAGCTTGTTATTGTATCTTTTGAAATTACTGTCAGACCCCCGGCCGTACCTAACCATATTTTTCCTTGATTATCAACATAACTTGATAATATACGGTTGTTTACCAATCCATTTTCATCAGTAAAATTTACTATTGTATCTCCTGTAATTTTTGAAATTCCGTCATATCTGGTACTTATCCATATATTTCCTCCATTATCTTCAAATATTTTTCCAAAATTATAGTTACTTACA
>CAZFHF010000382.1:0-3088 GCA_964518655.1 uncultured Bacteroidales bacterium
CGTTAGGTGTACCATCCGGATTATTACCTATTAGTTTTTGATAAACCGTATTATCTGTAATATTACTGCTATTGGCTGTATTCCACAGGTAATTCCAGGAAATTTTGCTGCCATCCATCACTTCGCCATAGTCTTTTATAATGTCATATTCCGATTCATCGCCGCCATAGTAAGACTCCATGAAATCCTTGTCATAGCGTTCACAAATATTATAGAGTCCCCAGTAAAGGCCGTTGATATATAAGTGGGCAAATTTATTGTGCACCGCTATGTGTCCCATATCCAGCTGTGTATCTTTAGACCAGGGATCCCTCAGATGCTGGGCCCTTATTCTCTGGATATAGGAGAAGTGACGCCAGGTGTTGCCATATGCCGAACGAAAGATAATTGTATTAAATTCACTTGCTGCATTCTCATCTTCGAAAAACCTGAAATTCAGCCTGCCCGGTCCGTACTCGCTTCTGAACACGAGCCTGAAAGAGTGTTTTGGTGACTTTTCGGGCATGCGGCTCGCCCCTCCCTGAATCCTCAATCCGCAGTTTACCTGCAGCCGCTGTTCAGGATCCGGCACAAAATATTCAAAGGACACAGGGCACTCCCATCCGTCCCCCAGGCTTCCATCGGCTCCTGTATAAATGTAAATGCCTCCCGAATCAGGATCAGTGGAACTGGAGAAGAGATGGCTTATATCTGTTACAAGGGAAATTGTCGGTACAGAAAGTAATGCCGACACAATCTGATCCTCGTAGTCAGGATTACCAGTTATCTCACTGTCCATTTCATAGTCAGCAATAGCATTACCTGATAAAGTAATATATGGGCCCCATTCAGAAGGATAACCGGCAGGATCATTAGGCTGGGCGGCAATATCTTCCAGAAAAAAATATGTATGGGTAATAATATCACTCGGCACGCAGCCGCTTTTTGTTGTTATAGCTCTTAAAGGTGTTGTTGTCGAAATACTGACAGGTTCAGTATATTCTGTACCGCTGTTTTCTGAGGGAGTACTGCCGTCAGTTGTATAATATATCACAGAGCCTGCCACGGAAGAACTTATTTCCACGTTAAAAGGCTGGTCGTAAAAACCGCGGTGAATAGTAACGGCAGGAGGAGGAAGAAACTCGTCCCCTGTATTGGGTGATCCGGGAGTAGGTAAGGCAAAGTACATGATGTTACCACTGTACTCTCCATATGATATGTTTTCGTACTGGAGCGGGTATTCATTACCGAAGGAGCAGGCCGGATTTATACTGTCGGGCATATAAAGAGCGAGGTATTCTCCTGAACCTGACAGCTTGAAATTTGTATGCAGGTTTCCCCCGGCACCCGTCTTATCCTTGCCCGATGCAAATACGACAATGTAACCTCCTGGAGGGAGCTTTAGCTGCGGGAACTTCCATCTGGCAGGCGAACCGTCATTATCCGTGAGGCTCCAGTTAAGCAGGTTTACACTGTCACCGGTGGGATTATATATCTCAATCCAGTCAGAATAATCCCCGTCTTCATCCTGCAGGACATCCGAGTTTATTGCCATAAATTCAGATATGACAAGTACTTCATCATCAGCATAAAGGGTATTACCAAAGAGTGCAATGATTAAATTAAATATAAGGACAGACCTTAACCATGAAAAATTCATATACAGTGTTTTATTATCAATTATTAATAAGTCGCGGAGACTTTATGCAGTTTGTTAACCCATAAATATAGATAATCCGGGGTTTATAACCTGAATTATAAGACGTATTTATTTCAATATAGTTATTAATTAACAAAGTGACAACATTTCAGAGTAAAATACGTTAAACTCTATGTTCACAAGACCTATGTATGTGCAATATTATTACTGAAACAAATGAAACAACTACTACAACTTCTAACCTTAGGAACCTTCGTTTTGGTATATTCCTCCGGCACTGTCCTCTATGGACAGGACACCGCCGAAAAACCGTCAATAGGCAGGGGCAGTATTGAAAGCCAGTTTAACTATGTACTGTATAGATCAGAAAAAGTAGAAGACTATAAAATGGTCAGATCCTGGTGGTTATATACATTAAAAACACAGGTCCTTGATACCCTGAAAGTCCTTCATGATAACCTGGAGGACACACAAAATCTTCTGTCGTCAAAAGATGCAGAGATTGGATCATTAAAAGCCGCCGTGGAGGAAGCAAATAAAAAACTGGACAGTACCGTTAAGGAAAAAGACAGTATTAGCCTGCTGGGAATCAAAACCAGCAAAAAGCTGTATAACAGTATAACGTGGATCATTATTTTAGCTTTACTGATATTTCTGTCTGCAATTATTGTATTATTCAAAAGAAGCAATGCAGTTACCATTAAGATAAAGTCAGAGCTGGGTGAATGTAAAGAAGAATTTGAAGAGTACAGGAAGCGTGCACTTATACGTGAGCAACAAGTAGTACGCCAGCTTTACGATGAAATACTGAAATATAAAAGCAAACTCAAGTAATGAATACCGTTAAGAACACCTTTTGCTGTTAATCACCGGTAACAGTATATGACAAATCCTTAAACTCACCTTCAGTGATATTAATGGTATTTGTCAGGTTTCTTATCACAATAAAACTGAATGTACCTGATATTTTCTGTTTGGAAGTATTGACCTCCGTGAGGTCAACCTCACCTGTCGCAGAAACATAAGCATCCTCAGTCGTCATACTGGCCGATTCCTTATATACGGCACCTGCAGTAGCAGATGTCAGGCTCAGTTCATATTTACCTTCCGTTGTGCCAAATATCGTTACAGAGAGTATTTTGCCCTCCAGAGAAGTCCCTGTTATTATGAACTTTCCATCTTCCAGAACTGTTACTTTTGTAAAGGCACTCCATTCTTCATCATCAATAAGCGCACTCATAGATGGAAAAACAATATTGCCCTCGTCATCTTTCGAACAGCTGAAAAGAACCATAACTGCCACGAATAAAAATACTACCTTTTTCATGATTCGATACCTTTATATTCATACTTATAAATTAAAGTTAATATTTAGTTTTGCTAAATGCAACAAATGAAATTGCTACTTTAGATTGGACATTAAGTTAAGCAAAAAATTCTTAACTTAAT
>CAZFHF010000383.1:0-3084 GCA_964518655.1 uncultured Bacteroidales bacterium
GCCGGTGCCCGACGAAATTAAAGTATCTGAGCAGATATTAAAAACCCAGCTAAATGCTTATATAGCAAGAAATATTATTGATAATAAAGGATTTTATCCTATTATAAGGGAAATTGATAATACCTTACAGGAGGCAGTAAATCTTTTTGAACAAACAAAAAAATAGCTGTCTGAAAAGCAGACAGCTATGAAAATATGTAGTTATAGATATATGCTATTTCGCATATCCATATACTGCAACATCTCCCAGCTCTTCTTCAATTCTCAGCAACTGGTTATATTTTGCCATACGGTCGGAGCGACTGAGTGAGCCTGTTTTTATCTGACCGGAGTTTGTAGCTACTGAAATATCAGCTATTGTTGAATCCTCAGTTTCTCCTGAACGGTGTGAAGTAACTGTAGTATAACCTGCTCTGTGTGCCATTTCTATACAATTCAGTGTTTCGGTTAAAGTTCCAATCTGGTTTACTTTAATTAGTATAGAGTTAGCACAACCCAAATCGATACCTTTTTTAAGGAATTCAACATTGGTTACAAATACATCGTCGCCGACAATCTGGCATTTATCACCAATCCTGTCAGTTAATATTTTCCATCCGTCCCAGTCATTTTCTGACATTCCATCTTCAATAGAATCAATAGGGTATTTGCCAAGTAGCTCTGCAAAGTATTCCGCTTGTTCTTCGGAAGTTCTGACAGCACCCTTTTCACCTTCAAATTTTTTGTAGTTGTATTTGCCGTTTTCATAAAATTCTGAAGCAGCAGGGTCAAGGGCAATAGAAACATCACCGCCGTCTTCTTTTCTTCCCGGCTTATAGCCGGCATTTGTTATAGCTTTAAGTATGGAGTCAAGTGCATCTTCAGTACCTGTCAGCGCAGGAGCAAAGCCGCCCTCATCGCCAACTGCCGTGCTTAATCCTCTTTCCTTTAATACTTTTTTCAGTGAGTGAAATACTTCTGATCCCATCCTCAGTCCTTCTTTGAAGCTTTTTGCACCAATAGGACGAATCATAAATTCCTGGAAAGCAATAGGTGCATCAGAGTGTGAACCCCCGTTAATAATGTTCATCATAGGTATCGGCAGTGTTACCGCATTTGTTCCTCCAATATAGCGGTATAAGGGCATATCATGATACATAGCTGCAACTTTGGCAACAGCAAGTGATACGCCTAATATTGCATTTGCTCCCAGTTTGCTCTTGGTCTTTGTGCCATCAAGTTCAATCATTTTCATATCAATAGCAACCTGGTCAAGAGCATTCATGCCAATTAGCTCTTTAGCTATGATCTTGTTGACATTATCTATAGCTTTTAACACACCTTTTCCAAGATATCTTTTTTTATCACCATCTCTCAACTCCAGTGCTTCGTTTTCTCCTGTTGATGCACCTGAAGGTACGTCAGCTCTGCCGATAAAACCACTGGCTATTGTTACTTCCACTTCAATTGTTGGATTTCCTCGTGAATCCAATATTTCGCGCGCATGTACATAAGTAATTTGCCCCATGATTATTTTAATTTATTATTTATATTAATTAACGAATATTTATAAAATGATTATGTAATAAAAACTTTTGCTAACTTATGCCCGGCAGTATCCGGGAATTCTATTAATGTTCCTCTTTGCCTGTATCTTTTGTCTCTTTTCCCTTGTTATCCTCAGCTTTTTTCTCACTTTCAGCTTCATTTGCAGGGCTTTCTTTCTTTTCATCAGCAGTCTCCTCTGTTTCTGCTTCTGGCTGTTTCTCTTCAGCAACTTCGTCAGCAGGTGCCTCTGGCTGTGCCTCTTCAGCAACTTCCTCAGCAGGTGCTTCTGGCTGTGCCTCTTCAGCAACTTCTTCGGTTTTTGCTTCCTGTGCCGTTTCCTGCAATGTGCCAGCTTCATCTGAGGGGCTTGCTTTCTTTTCATCAACAGTCTCCTCTGTTTCTGCCTCTGGCTGTGCCTCTTCAGCAACATCCTCAGCCGGTGCTTCTGGCTGTGTCTCTTCAGCAACTTCTTCGGTTTTTGCTTCCTGTGCCGTTTCCTGTAATGTGCCAGCTGCAGCTGCAGGGCTTTCTATAATATCTTCTCCGGCTTCCAATGCCTTTTTCTTTCCACCTCTTCTCCTTCGGCGCGAAGTTTTGGCTTCAGCTTCCGTCTTGGCAGCAAGAAGGTTTTCATTGTAGTCAACAAGTTCAATTACACACATTTCGGCATTATCGCCTAATCTGGTGCCTGTCTTGAGTATTCTTGTATATCCACCCGGCCTGTCAGCGATCTTTGGTGATATCTCTCTGAATAATTCTGTTACAGCATCTTTATTTTGCAGGTAGCTGAAAGCTATCCTTCGTGAATGTGTAGAGTCATCTTTTGACTTTGTAATCAAAGGCTCGACAAACATTCTTAATGCTTTGGCTTTTGCTGTTGTAGTTTTAATTCTTTTATGTATTATTAAAGATGCAGCCATATTTGACAGCATAGCTTTTCTATGTCCTCTCTTCCTGCTTAAATGGTTAAAGCTTTTTCTGTGTCGCATTACAGTACCTTATTTTAAATTATAATCCTGATTATAGCAATATATTTAGCTGAAAATCTGAATTGTTAATGGGTTAAATATTATTATTCTTTATCTAATTTATATTTACTGGTATCCATACCGAACGAAAGATTCATGCTTTCAAGAAGTTCATCCAGCTCGGTCAGTGATTTTTTCCCAAAATTTCTGAATTTCAGCAGGTCATTTTTATTAAATTTTACCAGGTCTCCCAGGGTATCTACTTCAGCTGCTTTTAAGCAGTTTAAGGCTCTCACTGAAAGATCCAGGTCAACCAGCTTGGTTTTCAGCAGCTGACGCATATGAAGTACTTCCTCATCAAACTCTTCCTGTGCTGATTTTTCATCGGCTTCAAGAGTAATCTTTTCATCAGAGAAGAGCATGAAATGATAGATTAATATCTTGGCAGCTTCTTTTAATGCTTCCTTAGGATGTATAGAACCATCGGTTTGTATTTCAAGTATTAATTTTTCTTAGTCTGTTTTCTGTTCAACCCTGTAGTTCTCTACTGCATATATCACATATCTGACAGGAGTGAATATAGAGTCAA
>CAZFHF010000384.1:0-3048 GCA_964518655.1 uncultured Bacteroidales bacterium
ATAGCTTCTAAAAATATTATAACGAGTGTTATACTAAAAATATTGAAATTATTAACTACTCTTCCACCGTATATTATGATACTGATTATAGGTCCTACAGAAGGAAAAAGAGAAGTACTGAATTTTGAATATCACTATGGTTCTTTGCTGGAACGGATAGCTAATAACAGGAGAATAAAACGATACCGCCGGCGCCTGAAAGATGCGGAATGGAGAAAACATATAAGACCCGTATGATGCGTTAAAATTATTTAATACGGACACAAATGCTGAAAAAACTGTATATATCATTCATTATTCTCTGCGGACTGCGGTTTTATGAACTGGTGGCATTGGGGGATACTACAAAGATTCTTCATCTTGCAGGATTGGGAATAATTTTCGTTCTGATAATTATTTATAGTGTTTATGACAATTCATTCAGGTTCAAACCCAATTTTACATCATTTATTCTGATAATTCTGATCTCAGTACCTACCAGTATCTATATTGCCAAAACTCAGTATAATCAGGATATCAGTGTATCACTCCTGGGCCAGAGGCATATGTTCTATTACTTTACATATTTTGCCGCACATGCGATAAAAGCCAAACCTAAAGATATCGAAAGAATATTCCTTTTCTTCGGTTCCCTGTATATAGTTGCCTATTTCGCCCAAATGATAGTTTACCCCCATGAAATATTTAATGTAAGTATTTTCAAAGACAGGGAAACATTAAGGATCTTCCTCCCCGGAATAACGTATATGGTTGTCGGCTACTTTTATACACTGCAGAATTTCCTTGAAAAAAATCAAATGAAATATCTGGTATTTAACGTCCTGGCACTTATAATAATGATACTTATTGGCAGCAGGAGCTTGTTGTTTGTTGTATTACTGGTTACCATAATTAACCTTCTTGTAAGTAAACGCATAAAATCCAGGCTTTTGATATATGTGCTCTCAGCAGCCGGAATTTTTATTATAGTGATCATTTTCAGGAATATTTTTCTTTCGCTGATAGAGGTTACTGCAGAAACCAAGAAATCCGGTATGGACTATATAAGGATAAGAGCCATTGTTTTTTATATAACCAAAATGTTCCCCAACGGTATCTCATATATCTTTGGGAATGGTATTGCAAGCGGAGAATCAGAATACGCAAGCAGAATGATTATGTACACTTCAAAGTACAGATATTTCCTTTCTGATATAGGAATCATAGGTAATTATATTAACTACGGAGCTTTCTTTGTTATCGGTGTTATCGGATTACTGATCAAAGTATTCAGAACCAAAATTGAGCATAAATTCAACCATATGAAATTCTTCTTTCTGGTTGTTTTGCTTACATTGCCAACCGGAGGCGGATTTTCAGACAGCGAGCTCATAGTTATAATATGCCTGTCAGTCTATCTGCTGGATGTAAGCTCGTACTTCTCACGTAAAGAGAAAGCAGATATTAAAGTGCACGTAGATAATAATATAGAAGATAATGTATGGGAAAAATCGGAATCATAATCCCTATATATAACGGGTTGGATTTCACTAAGAAATGTCTGTACAATCTGTATGATAGTTTTAAATTAAACAATATTCCTGATAACGAAATAGATATCATTATTGTTGACGATGGTTCTACTGACGGCAGCAACAAATGGATTTCAGATAATTATCCAAAAGTGAACATACTGGAAGGCACCGGAGACCTTTGGTGGAGCGGAGCTATGAATATGGGGGCCAGATATTCCATTGAACAGCTCAAAAATGAATATATACTCCTCTGGAATAATGATATACTGACAGATAAGAATTACTTCAGTGAATTATTAAGACTGGTTGGATCAGAAGATAAAAATGTAATAATTGGCTCAAAGATCTTTTATGACTCAGAGTTTACTAAAATATGGGCAATGGGCGGTATATTCAACCGGCAAACCGGCAGGAAATATTTAATAGCTTTTGACAGAACCGACAGCAGTGCATTTTCAGAGGTTGTTGATGCTGACTGGCTGCCAGGCATGGGTACTTTGGTGCACAAAGATGTTATCAGGAAAATAGGCCTGTGGGACGAAACTGCCTTTCCGCAATATCATGGTGACAGTGATTTCACATTCAGGGCAAAGCTGGCAGGTTTTAAAATAAAAGTATATCCCCGGTTAAGAATCTATAATGACAAAGAACAGAGCGGTATACTTCATAACGGAAAATTAAAACTTCTTTTCCGGTCATTTGTGGATATTAAATCCAATTTTAATATTAAAAAAGACTTTTTGTTTTACAGGAAATATGCAACCTCAATAAAAGCATACATCCCTCTGCTAAGAAAATATTACTTGTATGTCGGAGGATTCATCAAATGGAAAATCTTGAATATTTTTGGTATAAAAAAGATCCCAAGCAAAGTATGAATACAAAAAACTAATATTGGTTACCTGTATATGAAAAAGAAGATATATTTATACCCCCATACTGCCCGCGGAAAAGATGCTGTGCCAAATCCTTACCTTAAAAATATTGTAAAATCAATGCAGAAATATTATGATTTCATCAATATAGAGCATCGATCAAATACCGGGATTTTTGATATCCTGAAATACTATAAAAAACTGTATTATATGATGCTGAACTGGATTGAAAATCTGCCTGATAAGAAGAGAGGAATTTTGCAAAGCATTTTTTTTATAATCCTGCTATTGATCACTAGTGTCTCAAAAAAGATGGTCATATGGACAATGCATAACAAAATATCACATGATAAAAAATTCTTTGCGATAAAAAAACTTCTGTTTCAATTATTAATATCACATACTGATTACATTATAACACACTCAAAAGAAGGTATAGAATATTTAAAAAGCATCAATCCCAAAAAAGTACATAAGTTGAAATATATTCCCCATCCTATAATAAGTAACCAGGCAGTGAAAAGAAAAACGCAGGAATACGATATTTTAATCTGGGGTACTATTATTCCCTATAAAGGAATTGACAGATTCCTTGAATTGCTAAGCAGCAGGAATTTATTAAATAAGCACAGGATCCTGATTATTGGAAAAGCCCATTC
>CAZFHF010000385.1:0-3047 GCA_964518655.1 uncultured Bacteroidales bacterium
CTGAAGATTATATTTTTCAATATACTTTAATGAATCACGGTTCGCATAACCTTCAAACTTACCGTATTTTTCGATCTCAATGATCTCTGTCCGGCGGAAAAGCCTGTTGTAAGGAATATACTTGTACTTCCCCTCCTGTATGAATTTTGCAGGCCCCTCTTGTCCGGCCCTGACAACATTCGCGGGATTCCATGAAAATTTATAGTGCCACGGATTGTTGTCTGATTCCGGGGCTACAAGTCCACCTGTGAATGATTCAAATCCCAGCAGTTCATGCCCCGCACTCCTTACCCTGTCGAGTATCTGCATTGCCGACATATGGTCTATCCCCGGGTCGAGGCCCGTCTCATTTAAAAACAGCAGGTTCTTTGCTTCAATGTCATTTTTCAGCTCTTTGATTTTATCTGACTCATAGGATGCCGTAAGAAGGGATTTCGAATATTTTAAGCATGACCTGGCAACATGTATATGTAAACTCGCGGGCAGCAGTGATACAACAATATCGGATTCCTTTATCAGACTGTCTCTTTGATCATCATCCTGCACATTAAATTTTATTACCGATGTTTCAGGGCATGTTTTTTCCCTTGCCGTATCAACATTCTTATCAGCAACAGTCAGTTTCCACGAATATTGTTGAGCCCGTTCTTCAAGGTATTTTATAAGGTATATGCTGGACATACCTGCACCAATAACTAAGATTCTCTTCATACTATTTATATAATATTAATACGACAAACTATTTCGTTTTATCCGTACACCCATTTCTCAAGGTATTTATATTTTCCAGCCAGTTTTCCTCCTGATGTTAAGGTTGCTCTATTTATTATATCTCCGGGATCATCTAGCTGCAACAGAGGAATAATCTTTTTGCAAAGCACTTCCCCGAAACTTTCGGATGCATCTTTTGGCAGTGCACTGGGCAGGTTGTCAACAGCCATAACGGTGATATTTTCTTCACCTGAAAAGGGTGCCGCAAGCTCTCCTGTTGACCTGTCATAATCATAATAAGGTTCTTCAATTGTTGACACTCTTTTTGTTGTTGGAATCGAACCGTTAACGTCACATGTTATATCAGCAATGACCTTAATAGCGAAGTCCCTGTTCTTTATGTGTTCAGGAGTAAACAGGACAGGAGCCTGCGGATTCCAGTATGCTGCAGAGATAAGCATATCTGTGTGGGGTGTGAACCTTTCAAAGTTGTTCTCATACTGTTCAGGATTATCAATAAAATGCTGAAGTTCAAAAGAATGCCCTGGGCCAAATGATGATCCGCCCATTCTTTTCACATAATGTTCAGGTTCAAGCAGTACATAAACAGGATGATCAAAACCGGTCTTATTCAGGAAGTCATCAGCTTGTACTTTTTTTACTCCTGCAGCACCCAGCGTTTCCATTGCTCCGTGTGCTGCCCTTCCCCCGCCTGTCACTGCTATCCTGGCGCCGGGAACTTTAATGCCGCTTATCTCATGCTTCATATCTTTCAGATCTTTGCACATGTAAGCTGGTTTGGGAGCATCTTTCCCGAGCCTTAAAGCAAAGGCCCGTAAGCCGCTGTAAGCACCCACCAGTCCCCCAAAACGTCCAAATCCAATGATCCTTAAGCCGTTAATATCAGTTAACAGTTCATAATCGATCAACCGTATGTTTGCTCCCAGAATGGCTTTTAAAAGAGCCTTATTGTGCTCCTGCCTTTTAGTGATATGAGAAAAGAACATATAAGTCTTTCCATGTATCAGCCTGTCCTTATCAATCTCTTTTACACCCATCAGTATATCACAAGCTGACAGGTCCTCCTGAACAGGTATTCCTTCATTAATATACTCACTGTCTTTATAACAACGGACACCGGACGATTGAACAATTAAATCCAGTCCGCTGTATTTATTGATCATGTCCCTGCATTGCCCCGGTGATAAAGGAACTCTTTTATCAAACGGCTTTTTAATCTCTCTCAACAACCCTATTTTCATTCCTCTCAAAAAATTATACATTAAATTCTATTCCCTGTGCCAGGGGAAGGTCTGTACTCCAGTTTATTGTGTTTGTTTGTCTGCGCATATATGCTTTCCACGCATCGGATCCTGATTCACGGCCGCCGCCCGTATCTTTTTCTCCGCCGAATGCACCGCCGATTTCAGCTCCTGACGTTCCAATATTAATGTTCGCTATGCCGCAATCCGATCCTTCATGGGATAAAAATCTCTCGGTTTCCAGGATATTTGTTGAGAACATGGCTGAAGACAATCCCTGGGGCACGCCATTGTGTATCTCAATAGCTTCATCAATAGTCTTATACTTAATAAGGTAAAGAAGCGGGGCAAAGGTCTCTTCCCGGACTATCTCATAGTGATTTTTAACTTCTGCTATGCAGGGAGTGACATAACATCCTGATGAATATTCACCTCCTTCAAGCACCGATCCTCCGTAAAAAATCTTACCGCCTTCATTTTTAACTCTTTCTATGGCTTCCATAAATTTGTCAGATGCGCCTTTATCAATAAGGGGACCCACCAATGTTGAAGGATCCAATGGATTTCCGATATTTATATTTTTATATACACTAACCAGTTTGTCTTTGAACGTTTTATAAATTGATTCATGAATAATTATCCTGCGTGTTGATGTACACCTTTGTCCGCATGTTCCTACTGCTCCGAATACTGTTGCCCGCAATGCCATTTCAAGGTTTGCATGGGGCGTGACAATTATTGCGTTATTACCTCCCAGCTCGAGGATGGACCTGCCCAGCCTTGCTCCGATAAGTTCCCCGGCTTTTTTGCCTATCCTGGTTGATCCCGTAAAAGATATAAGAGGGATATTCTTGTCTGCAAACATATCGTCACCAAGATATTTCGAGCTTGTGGCTACAAGGTTAAGTACTCCTTCAGGAACATTGTTTTTCTTAAGAATACGGGCGACAATATTATGAACAGCTATTGCACACAGAAGCACCTTTGATGAAGGCTTCCACAACACAACATCTCCGCACACCAGTGCTATCATAGCGTTCCATGCCCACACAGCAACAGGGAAGTTAAATGACG
>CAZFHF010000386.1:0-3042 GCA_964518655.1 uncultured Bacteroidales bacterium
CATATAAAACATCTTTTATATAGGTCTCCGGTTCTTGGCCCGCCACCAGAAAATACATCAAGATCGCCGTCATTATCAAAATCCGCAACACACAATGAATGCAGATCCTGCTTTGTATCAATATCAATCTTATGGGTAAACCAGTTAATACCTAAGCCATCTTTGTTTGCATGCCATGCAATTTCACCATTATCGTTATTTGATTCTGCCTGGAACAAATCAATATCATTGTCATTATCGAAATCAAAAGCCATAGTTCTTGAAGAATTCGCAAATTCGCCCTTGCTTTCCACAAAACTGATTGTTCTGTGTGCTGACCACTTACTGCCGTCTCCATTGACATTTTCATACCATACATTCGTCCTGATAATATCATTATCACCATCATTGTCTATATCGGCTATTCCGTTAGGAAAAATACCTCCCGGTGTGCCGTCCCCTACTTTTGCTTTTTTCCATTTCCTGGATGGATTTGAAGGAATATCATACCAGAACAATCCTTCCTGTTCACTAAGAGACAAAAGGTCGGTTTTCCCATCTCCGTTAATATCTCCTGTAATATTATCATAAGCATAAATTGCCCCGTTTTCATATCTCTCAAATGGCTTTTCAGGATCACCTGTGTTACGGTACCATGTTCCTCCGGATACCTGATCAATCCATCCATCCCCGTCTACATCAAAAGCCACACCTCCTTTGTCAGTTAATGTATGTTCTCCGATGAGATGTTTAATCCATTTGTCAGCAGACTGGTATTCAAACCAGTATACAGGACCCCCGCTGGAACCTGCTATCCAGTCCAGATCCCCATCCTTATCCATGTCAACCAGTGAAGACTGCCCAAGTAACTCTTCATCTATATGTCCTATTTCGTAGTACTTAAATTCCGGTATCTGGGAATGGACTGATAATAGACTATATACGATCAGAAAAATAACAAATAAAAATTCTTTTTTCTTAAAAGTATGGCGCATAATAGTTTTTTTAATTGATTATTTACTAATCAGGTATTTTCACTAAAATTTACTTTAAGTTACAAAATATGTATGAAAAAAAAATAATAAACGGTTAAGAAAAAGTAAATTTTATTCTCCGAATTCAGGAAACTTTACAATAGAAGATATTCTTGTTACGGATGAAGCAATAAAAAATCCCAGTGCGCTTCCTCCCTTTATATTACCAACCGGATTGGCTGGCGGACCCGAAAATCCGAATGGATCAGTACCACCTGCAATATTTTTAATTCCATTAATAAAATCATAGTATTCCTTGCTTATTGACCTGAATTCAATGTCAACAGTATCATCAACAGCAAAATTCTGATAAAAGAAGAACGAAAAGATGTTGTCCCCGTCTGTTCCAAAAGAGATATCACTAATAATGCTATATTCATCAATAGTGTCATTAAGCAATTCACCGTTTCTGTATAATCTTATAATATAATAATCCCCTGATGTTTCAGGTTCCCTGCCGGAAATACATACTACAAGGATCACAGTATCATTCTCATCATATATAAAAGGATTTTCATATAAAAAACTAACCATAGTATCAGCAGTAATAGTCTCTTTTAATAAAGAACTTGCTGTAAAGTGGGTTTCATTATTCAGAGTCTCATTAACCTCAATATCCAAAGTATATATCTTACCAACCTCTCCTTTCAGGTTTTCTTTTGTTTCATAAATACCTGACCCAAAAAGTTTTTCTTCCATGATAAACAGATTTTTGCCATCTGAAATACTAACTGTTGCATTTGAAACGTATTCTGCTTCTTTATTGGAAAAATAATTATCTGTTTTGCTTAACCTAACTGTATGCTTTTTCAGTTCGTCGGTAATAGATCCTTCAACAACCAGGCGTGCAGGTATTTCGTCAACATCCCAGCTTATTTCCTGGTTAGGTTCGCAGCCTGCAATTATCAATATGAGTAATGTTATCAGGGAATATATTTTAATTATATTTTCTTTCATTTCCGGAAATTATTAACTAAAACTTAAAATTATATGTTATTGAAGGGAAAATCCCGAATAAAGCTATTTTGGTAGCTTTAGTCACATTTGGATTATCATCATCCTGTGAAAAATATAAAACATTGGCATTTTTTCTGTTGTATACATTATAAACAGAGATATTCCAGCTCGTTGAGTATCTTTTCCCAGGCTTATATTTCCCTTTTAATTCAACTCCAACATCCAGTCTGTGATATGCAGGCATTCTGTCATTATTTCTACCCGGATAATATGGAAGAATAAGGTTTCCGTATTCCCATCTGGCTGCAGGCGAATTTATTGGTCTGCCGCTTTGATAAATCCAGGTTGCTGAAAATAAAACTCTTTTTGCGATGTCACAGGATGCTACCGCTGAAAAATCATGTGGTATATCATATATCGATGTAAACCACCCTTTTTCCTGTATATCCCGAATATTTCTTTCTGTTTTAGATAATGTATAGCTAATCCATCCTGACAGCTTGCCCTCATTCTTCTGAACCATTAACTCCAATCCATATGCCCGGCCTTTCCCGAATCTAAGTTCTCCTTCTATTTGAGGATTTAAATAAGGTTCGGCGAATTCCTTAAAATCAACCTGGTTCTGCATGAATTTGTAATATAATTCAATTGATGTTTTTATCTTGCTGTCCTTAATGTTTCTGAAATAACCGATACTGAACTGATCAGCTATCTGAGGCCTGATATTGGGACTTGAAGGAATCCAAACATCAAGAGGGGTTCCGGATGTTGAATTTGTAGCAACCTGCAAATACTGCCGTGTCCTTGTATATCCGATTTTTATGGAATTATCAGATGAGAGAATATATGTTAAGCCAAAACGTGGTTCCAGCCCGCTGTATGTATTGTATATCTCACCCCAATTATAGCCTGTTGTATCTGTAACTTCATAGTTCTCATAGCTGTAAACTGTTGCCTTACCAATATTCTGAAGAAAAGAAAATCTTAACCCGTAACTAAGTTTTAACTTCTCTCCAATACTCTGGTCATTGATTATGTACAAAGCATGGTCAAGGCAGTAAACTTTTGGTAT
>CAZFHF010000387.1:0-3039 GCA_964518655.1 uncultured Bacteroidales bacterium
CAAAGCTTTGATTATTAAGTTATTAACATTATTTGTTAGTTGTGCAACAGCTACCTATGTTAGGGCCTATTCGACAAACAGTGCAGAAACAGGTCATGGAAATGAATTGATTTTTACTACTGAAATAAGCCGGCAAAAGTCACTTGGAGAAATGTAGGTATATTTTATGGAATAGATACTTATGGAACAATTAACCATAACTTCTCTACCTGTATAGGTTGGGGATTCTCAAAATATGATATCACTGAATTACCCATAATTTAAATAAATGGAATGACTCGCATAGCACGAAAATCAGCATTGGTAACAGAAAACTGGATTATTCCTTTTGATGAAGAATATTACGGGCTTTATTCTTATGGCATCAGATTCTTCGGAGAGAAATTAAGTATTGATTTAGTATTTATCAACTCCTAAGATTTTATTCAATCTTTAATAATTGGTGTTCCCTATATTGACTTTGTAGTTAAACTTCGGAGAGATTGATCGATTATTTATTAATTTGATTATATTTTTATTCAGCAATTAAACAATAGAACAATCCATTCGGGCATTTTATCTAATTATATTATAACATCCTTCAAATAAAGCAACCTTTTGATTTATAATTTATATTTTTGTATATTGAGGCTGTATTGATTAATGTTTAATCTTTGATATCAGGAAATTACTGTATGCTTAAGATTATTTTTCACACAAGGATAAAAATCAGGATGCAAAACCTTATACACCGGATTTTTCTTATTTTATTCCTTTTCAGTTTGTTTTCAGGAATTTGCCTGGGCCAAACAAGGGAACTTATTACCAGGCCATATTTAAAACTGGTTAATGACAGTCTTATTATCAAATATGATATAATAAGCAATAATGCTGATGATAAATATGATGTCTGGATTGAAATTACTGATGCCACAGGAAAAAAAATTAATGTGTATTCTGTACAAGGTGATATTGGAAATGATATCAAAGCAGGCTTAAATAAAAAAATCGTATGGGATTTGGCAGCTGATAATATTTTTCTTAATGCTAACATTAATGTCGAGATAATTGCCAAGAAAATAATAATACCGGTAAAAGTTAAAGAAGAACCTGAAATTATTGAAGAAGAACCAGTATTAGTCAAGGAAGAAGAAAAAAAAGAAGAAATTGAAGAAAAAGAACTGGCAGATAGAGGCCCTGAAGAAGTTAAGAAAAAAGACACCAAAGAAAGCCCTAAAACTACTAAATCACCAAAAAAAATTCCTGCACGGGTGAAAACAGGAAAGCATCTGTTGCAGTCAACAATATGGCCGGGATGGGGCCTGACCAGCATAAGCAACGGTAAGCCATACTGGCTGATTGGTATAGCAGGAGCAGGATGTATAGGTTCATCAGTGTATTATAATTACCAGGCAAATACAAATTATAATGATTACCTGGATTCTAATGATCCTGCAAAAATTAATACTTACTTTGATGATGCAGTAATGCAGGATAATATTTCCAAAGCCCTGGCATATACTGCTGCCGGAATCTGGGTTGCTGATCTTGGTATTGTTTTCATTAAAGCATGCACAATGAACAGGGCATACAAAAGAAATAAATTAAGTGCTTTTTCATTTGGCTCATATATCGAGTCAAATACAGATACCCCGATGTTATCTTTATACTTTAACTTTTAGTCATAATTCTTTTCAAATCAAAAAGTGATGTTAAAATGAACGCCAAAATAACTTTTTTCCTATTATTGCTATTTCCGGCATATTCTATTCTTCATTCCCAGGAGATAAGAAGCGGAAAATCTACTATTCTAGTTAATAACCTGAAAGTTGAAGAAAAAATTACACAGGATACATTTCCTCCGCTGATAAAAATAATGTCACCTGAAATAAAAAAGGACGTAAAGATAAAAACCTATAAACCTGAAATTACTGTAATAGGTAAGATCACTGATACTGAAAGCGGGATAAACAGGTTCTTTATAAATTCAGAAAAATACTCTCTTACTGAGGATGGGCTCTTTGCTCAGGACATACCTCTGGAAAAAGGCGAAAATAAAATCAGTGTTATTGCTGTTGATAATAAGGATAACTATACTGAACAAAGTATAATAGTTGAATACACTCCCAAATCTGAAATAAAAACTGCTCATCTGGATATTAAAGGCAAATATTATGCAATACTTATTGGTATTGATAAATACGATGATCCGAATCTTATGAATCTTGATAATCCTGCAAAGGATGCTGAAAATTTATATGAAGTACTGATCTCAGACTATTATTTTGAAAAGGATAACGTAATGCTTATAAAAAATGCAAAAAGGGCCGACATAACGAATGCCCTGGATATAATGGCTGAAAAACTTACAAAAGAAGATAACCTCCTGATATTTTATGCAGGGCACGGATGGTGGGATGAACAAGCCAATGTCGGTTACTGGCTGCCTAATGACGCAAGAATATCAATAAAAGCCGAATGGTTTCGTAACAGCACATTATGTGATTACCTGAAAGAGATTGATTCAAAACATACACTGCTGGTTGCTGATGCTTGTTTTGGCGGAGCAATATTCAAGACAAGGACAGTGTCTATGGAAGCACCAAAAGCAATTCAAATGCTTTATGATTTGCCCAGCCGTAAAGCAATGACAAGCGGAACATTAACTGAAGTTCCCGATCGCAGCTCATTTGTTAAATATTTTATTGATCGGTTATCCACCAATGAAGACAAGTACGTTTCTTCCGAGCAACTGTTCTCGAGTTTCAGAATTGCAGTAATAAATAACAGTGATGTAATTCCTCAATACGGTGAAATAAAAAATGTTGGTGATGAAGGTGGTGACTTCATTTTCATAAAAAAGGATTAAATGTACCTAAGATTTTAGCCTATAATTTAACGGAAGATGTTTATTTTATTGAAGATTTAGGAAATGAAATATTTTTCAATAAAATTATTGAAGTGCAAAAATCAAGTAATTTTTCTGATGAATTGGTCGAAATGTATAAGAAAGTAATTGTCGAATTAATAAAATTTCAGATAATTGGCCACCAGGAGTTT
>CAZFHF010000388.1:0-3030 GCA_964518655.1 uncultured Bacteroidales bacterium
AGGTTCAGGAAGATCAGCAACAAGCGGAGGAAGAGGAGGGGGTATAGTTTTTATCCTTGCTGATACTATATTCGGTAAGAACCATTCGATAACTGCAAACGGACAAAGTGTTCCGGGTATTGCTACTGCAGGCGGCGGTGGCGGCGGCGGCGGCGGCACTATTGTTATTGACGCCCCGAATAATGACGGTAATATTATACTATCTGCCGTAGGTGGGAAAGGAGGAGATACAGATGTTAATTGTACGGGTTCCGGCGGTGGAGGCGGAGGAGGTGTAATTGTGCATTCAGGAAGCACCCTGCTTTATGATCAGGCTAATACATCAGGAGGAAATCCCGGATCAACCGACTTTGCAACTTGCAGTTACTATAAAGGTACCCCCGGACAGCCGGGTGCATTAATCTCTGACGTGGTTTTGCCTCTGAACGGTTTTTTATTTAATAATATTTATGGTGCTGACACAATATGCGAAGGCCAGGTTCCTGATATAATTGTCGGCAGCCAGCCCAAAGGCGGGAGCGGCATTTATACATACCAATGGATACAAAGTGAGGATAAACAAACATGGAGCCCTGCCCAGGGCTCGGCAACCCTGCTTTCACTATCACCTGACGCCCTTGATACTACCACATACATTAAGAGAGTGGTAACTTCGACCCATCCAATATATAAAACAACTTTTATTGATTCAGGCAAAACAGTTGAAATTCTGGTTTATCCCGCAATAAATAACAACGAGCTATATGTTACTGATACGATATGCTATAATGTTATACCACAGAAAATAAGAGGTGATGCTGTTACTGGCGGTAATGGAACATACCAGTACAATTTGGAAAGAAGCAACAATCTGACAAACTGGATTCCAGTATCATCTGACTCTGCATTTTTTGAATCAGCCCTTACAGAAACAAAATATTACAAACGGATAGTCACCTCGGCAGAAGTATGTACTGACACCAGTGAAATAGACGCTATAACTGTTCTGCTATTGATTCAGAACAATGATTTTATTACTCCTGATTCAACGATATGCGACAACAACAGTGCAGGAAAGTTGGTTCCAAAGATGCCATTATATGGCGATGGAAAATATCAATACGAATGGCAGTACCGTAAATTTTCGGAACCATCATGGCTTGTATACCCATCGACTGATTCCGTTATTGACCCGGGCCCATTGACTGACACCACTCTGTACAGAAGGATCGTATTTTCAGGCAACGGCAATGCATGCATTGATACCTCAAATATCAGGACCATCTATGTACTGCCCTCCCTGGAATCGAACACCATTGATACTGACTCGTTAAAATATTGTGCAGGTGATATCCCCAGGCCAATTACAGGTTCACAACCTGAAGGGGGGGATGGAGCCTATACTTACAGATGGCTTGGAAAGACTGAAACCGACTGGCAGGTGATTATCGATGAAACGGGCATCAGCTATGTGCCTGTAGAGGTCTATGACACAACAACTTATATTACAAGGGTTGTAATATCGGGCGATGACATTGCCTGCATAGATACCGCTGAGCCGGTACTGCTGGATGTCGTGCCCTATATTATCAATACACTGAATGTTGACAGCCAGGCAATATGTGAAGACGGCATACCGGAAGAATTAACTGTTATTGATGCCCAGGGTGGCTCAGGAAGCTTTATCTATGAATGGTTGTCACAGGAGGAAGGTTACGGCTGGGTCACGGCAGAAGAACCAAATGATAATGCATCATATGCTCCTGGACCTTTGTCAACAACAACATATTTTGCAAGAAGGGTATATTCCGATATCTGTACGCATACGAGTGAACCTGTAAAAATAACAGTATACAAGTATATTACCAGCAATAACATTCTGGGCGGCCCGTTAAAATATACATGCTATAACGATTATATTTCGTTGAACGGATCAATACCTGAGAACGGAAAAGCCGGTGACTATGAGTATAAATGGGAATATGCCGGTGATATGATAAGCTGGATCCCTGCTGTCGGCCGGACTCCAAATAACCAGCGGGATTTTGAGACCACTGTACTGCAAGAAAGCGCATACTTCAGAAGAATTGTATTTTCTTCAGCAGCACATAAAGAATGCAGTGATACCAGCAACCATACAGAAATACTTATCAATCCTATTCCATCAGGAGATATCGTCACCTCACAGGATACTATCTCTATCTGTGCAGGCGACAGTATTTATGTTAAAATTAACGTTGACGGTATTCACAGCCCCTGGAAGGTGACTGTCGGCGGTGGCACAACCAGCAAAACAAAAACAGGCATCACATCAAATTACGATTCTATTCCTGTAGTTTTAAACAATTCTGATATTATTAAGCTTTTCTCCATTGAGGATGACAGTTCATGTTTGGCTGATACCGCTCTTAGCAGTGGTATTATCAATGCCGTTGTATATCAGGTTCCTGTTGCTGATGCCGGTGATGACAGTGTGGTTTGCGGATTGGAATATGTTTTGAATGCTAAACGCAGCATAGATAATTCCACATGCCTGTGGAAAACAACAGGCGGAGCATTTGATCCCCCGGATGCTGAAAATGCACAGGTAACTATGGATGACTATGGTCCTGCTACATTAACATGGATTGAGACAAACTGGCAATGCTCCGATTCCAGTGATATCCGGGTTATATTTTATGAACAGCCTGAATCAGCTGATGCCGGAGAAGATCAAAACCTCAGCTTTATATTTACTACAGATCTTGATGCCCTGCCTCCGGCAGTAGGTTCCGGCACATGGACCGTTTCTTCAGGAAGCGGCAGCTTTGATGATGATACTTTGCCTAATACCACAGTTAAAAACATGGATTATGATAATGTATTCAAATGGACAGTCCGGAATGGAGTCTGTCTTGCCGTATCTGACAGCGTGTGCATTACTGTAAATCCCCTTAAAGTGATAAAAGGATTCTCCCCTAACGGAGACGGCATAAACGATGAATTTGTTATTGATATAGATAATGCTGAAAAAAGCGAAATAATAATATTTGACCGCCAGGGACATATAGT
>CAZFHF010000389.1:0-3003 GCA_964518655.1 uncultured Bacteroidales bacterium
TACAATAATGAATCACATCATGTTTTGTAAATACGGGATCCAGAATAGTACGGCATTCCGAGGTTTCAATACATCCTCCCTGGTCAATGCTGATATCAACTATTATTGATCCCTTTTTCATGCCTTTTACCATATCTTCGGTAATAAAATATCTTGGCCCATGGTCCCATAAATTTACCGCTCCTATTAATACATCAGCCGACTTAAGGGCTTTATTCAGTACCTGGGGATGGAATATCGAAGTTAAAATTCGCTGGCCAAGGTTTTTCTGAAACATCTCCAGCTTATGCGGAGAATCATCAAAAACCTTAACTGTTGCTCCAAAACCCAGTGCTGCTCTTGCAGCATATTCACCGGCTGTTCCTGCTCCCAGTATCACTACCTCAGTTGGCGTAATGCCGGAAATGCCACCCAGCATAACACCTTTGCCCCCGTTATTATTACTCAGATATTCACCGGCAATAATTATTGCTGTATTTCCGGCTATTGCATTCATGGATTCAAGTACAGGGAAGCTGTTATATTCGTTCTTTATATGTTCAAAAGCTATAGCAGTGACTTTCTTATTTATTAATTTCCTTATATACTCCTTATCCTGGTTGTTCATCTGAAGTGATGTGACAATCAACTGATCACCTTTAAGCATATCTATTTCCTTATCATCCAAAGGAGCTACTTTTAATATTATATCAGCACCTAAAACCTGCTTTTTACTGTCAATAATAAATCCACCACGTTCACTATAATCGTTATTCTGGTATTTAGCTCCTTCACCCGCGTTTGTTTCCATTAAAACATCATGCCCATTATTTACAAGAACCTCAACTGCTTCAGGTGTTAGTGAAACTCTCCTTTCCAGCTTATGATTATCTTTTGGTATCCCAATTATAAGTTTCTTATGTTTCTTCCCTATTTCCAGCATCTCTTCCTGTGGTAAAACCCCGCCGTACATAAGCGGTATATTGGAAGATTCGGGTTTCTGTTCAACCATCAATCTATGTTTTAAGCTCTTTGTACAGAAATTTGACTAATATAATATAAAAAAGCGATTCAAAACTAAACAAAATTAAGAATTCAAAGAATAATAAAAGAAACAAAACATGATTTTAAATACAAGTATTGATTATTTTTATATAAAGCATTGATTCAGAAATAAATCTAAATATTAATTTTTAACTCTCTTTTATCTTTATCTATTACTTCAATAAATACTTTTACTATATCTGCCGGTAAAATTTGCTCCGCTTTTTCAGGCCATTCAATAAAACTATATACATCATCATTAAAATAATCTTCAATTCCTATATCATAAAGCTCACTTATGTTTTTTATCCTGTAAAAATCGAGATGATATATAGGATTACCTGTATTGCTCTGATATTCATTAATTATTGTAAAAGTTGGGCTGTTAACAGTATCAACTGCCCCCAGTTCCTTACATAATGCTATTATAAATGTTGTTTTGCCTGCGCCCATGCTCCCGTAGAAAGCAAACCTCTTATGTCCTTTAGTCAGACTAATAAATTCTTTTGCTGTTTCCGATATTTTTTCAAGACTATATAACCTGAGGGTTAGCATTTTATTAAAGAGTTGTAATATTATTTGGGCATCATAACAGATAATGGGACTAACATTTCTTCCATTGAGATACCTCCATGCTGATATGTGTTCTTATAATAATTAGCGTAGTAATTATAATTTTTCGGATAAACGAAAAAATCAGAATTAGAGGCAAAAATGAATCTTGAACTCACATTTGATTTTGGGAGATGCACAAGATGGGGATCCTTTATTTCAAATACTTCTTTAGGATTGTAATTAAGGTTTCTTCCGACCTTATACCGGAGGTTGGTTGAAGATTTTCTGTCTCCTATAACCTTAACAGGATTATTAACTCTAAGTGTACCATGATCAGTAGTGAACACTATCTTCACATTCTCTTCAACAAGCTGTTTTATCAGATCAAGCAGGTGGGAATGCTGAAACCATGACAACGTCAGCGACCTGTATGCTGAATCATTAACCGCAAGTTCTCGTATCATATTCATCTCCGTATTTGCGTGCGACAGAAAATCAACAAAATTATATACAATAACAATCAGCTCATGATTAAGTATGCTTGTAAGGCTTTCAACCAGCTTTCTTCCCGTTCTTGAATTATTTACCTTATTATAGTAGAGCTTGTATTTTTTACCTAATCTGTTTAGCTGTTTTTGAAGAAGTTCCTTCTCATTCATATTTTTACCTCCTTCCATATCATCATTCAGCCAAAGGTTAGTATTCAGCTTTTGGATTTCAAGAGGCATCAGTCCGGCAAACATTGAATTTCGCGCATATTGGGTAGCAGTAGGAAGAATACTGCAATAAATGTCATCACTCTCATCGATAAAATATTCATTAATAACCGGATATATTGTTTTCCACTGGTCGTATCTCAGGTTATCGATAATAATTACTACTGCTTTGTTTTCTTTTTCTATGACAGGAAAAACCTTCTCTTTAAAGATATTTGGTGATAATAAGGGCTGGTTTTGTTTATTTTCGTTGAACCATGATACATAATTTGATTTAATGAATTTGCCAAATCCAAGATCTGCCTCAGCTTTTTGCATCTTGAAAATATCGCATAGCCCGCTGTCACTTGATTTTTCAATTTCCAGTTCCCAGTAAATCAACTTTCTGTATATTTCCACCCAACCTTCGAACGAGTTTATTACGTTAATCTGCGCCCCGATATCTGAAAATTCTGACTGGTAGGCAGAAGTGGTTTTTTTGGTTATCAACCTCTGAGTATCAATATTTTTCTTTATCGACAGCAATATCTGGTTAGGGTTCACCGGCTTAATAAGGAAATCAGCAATTTTTGAACCGATAGCAGCATCCATGATGTTCTCTTCTTCGCTTTTGGTTATCATAACCACCGGCAGATTTGAATGCTGGCTTTTAATAATATTTAAGGTCTCTATTCCACTCAGACCAGGCATATTCTCATCCAAAAAGATC
>CAZFHF010000390.1:0-2998 GCA_964518655.1 uncultured Bacteroidales bacterium
GTCACGAACAGGACACTTTTATAAGATAAGTCAAGACTGCTGTATACGCCAACGAGCCTTCTTCTGGCATAACTCTCTCCGGCAAGGGGTGTCTCAGATGAATTTTTCAGCTGAAAAAATCCCGGAATAGTAAGGTCATTTACAGCGGCTGATATACCTTTGCCCGTCCTTTGATTCAGGTTATGCCCAACCAAAGCATTTAGTTCAATATCTCCGAATTCCTTATTGAAATTCAGTATCAGGTCGCTGTTTAGCTGCATAACATAACTTGAAGATTCATTAACACTGCCGGGTTCAAATATTGCAGCAAACTCATTGTTACCTCCCGGCTCAATTACAGCACGCCATTGCTTTAACTGGTCATTTGAAACATCACCACCGAGGCGTAGCTTTAATGAAAGGGACTTTATAATACCGTAATCAAGATCAATGCTTCCGAAAATCCTGTCTTCATTATTTGTGTTCCCGTTCTCATTAAGAATGAAATAAGGATTAACGGTATATAATGAGTAATAGTTGTCAATATAGTTCCATTTGCTTTTATAGTCCTGTAGTTCCAGCAGGCTGATATCCCTTGGGGTTTGCATAACCTGGTTGTAAACCGATTGCTCGCCCTGGCCGCTGGGTACAGATTTATTATTCTTCTTGATATAGTTTATGGAATAAGAGCTTGTAAATCCGGATGAGGCAATATGAGAACCTCTTACGGAAATAGTATGCCGGTTATAACTGTCAGCATCAGTAGGGAATATACCGTCATGCATAACATTGGAATATGACAGGTAATAAGTTGTCTGTTCATTGCCCCCTGAAATAGAAATGGAGTTGCTGTACTTTTCTCCGGTATCAAAGAATTCCCTGACATTATTGGTCAGTCCTACATAAGACTTTACCCTGAGGCTATTATCCACTTCATATCCCCAATAATGAAGCTTATGATCAAATCCCGGCCCCCAGCTTGTGTTCTCATAGTGTACGGCATCGCCATGCATGCCCTGTCCGAATTCATTCTGGTATTTGATTGTCCTGAAAGGCTTTTCAAAGCCAATGGAGCTTGTAACTGTAATCTCTGTTTTCCCTTCTTTCTTTTTCTCACCTTTCTTTGTTGTTATGATAATTACGCCGTTTGCTGCTCTTGAGCCATACAGTGCTGAACCTGAAGCTCCCTTGAGTATTGATATATTTTCAATATCATCAGGATTGAGGTCATTTACTTTATTGCCAAAGTCAGTACCTCCGTTTATTGAAGTGCTGCCTGAAAAGCTGTTATTCACAGGCACCCCGTCAATTATAAACAACGGTTGATTTGATCCTCCCAGGGTTGATATGCCCCGCATTAATATTCTTGATGATGCTCCCGGTGCTCCGGAGGCAGAATTGATATTTACACCGGCGACTTTGCCCTGCAGAGAATTCAGCATACTTCTGTCCCTGCTTTCTGTGAGTTCTTCACTTGAAATACTTGAAGCGGAATACCCCAGTGCCTTGCTGTCCCTTCTTATTCCCAGCGCAGTTATTACTACTTCATCTACTTCATACAGCTTTGGCCTGAGCACTATATTTATAATCTCTTTCCCTTTAATGGCTCTTTCCTGAGGTATCATACCAACAAAACTGAATACAAGAGTGTCATTTTCATAAGGTACTTCCAGAAAGTAAATACCTTCAATATTGGTTATTGATCCTATATCAGTGCCTTTAACAATAACTGTCACACCGGGAAGACCCAGGCTGTCTTCAGAACTTATTACTTTTCCTGTTATAATGATGGGCTGGGAAAGTATATGTTGTGTTGAGAATGTTACTGCCAGGATGATATAGAATATGAATTTCTTCATAAATTGGAAAACACAATAAATAATATATTATTATTCAAATCTAGAAAAAAACAGCTAATTATTTAAATCGGACTACTAAAATATGTACAACATGGTATTTGTGCATTATATAATGCCTGTAACTTACTATAAAAATCAACCTTAATTTGTACAAGCTATTAGTATTGCTAAATTACTCAATTGTTTACCCTGTAAAAAACACAGGAGGACGTTAGAATCAATATAATGAGACTGGCAACATGAAACCAAATTATAAAATTTCAGATTTTAAAAATTGCAAAAATGTTACTATTTTTGCCAATAGTCAATATGCAGGATGCATTTAAGTTCTGCAGACATTTTAATAGTTGAATAAAAATCATTGAATAATTTTAATTACATCTTATTATGAAAAAAAATATTATAGTTTTTGTATTATGTGTTGTTTATGCCGGCAACCTGTTATCTCAGTGGTCACCGTTTGACGTTCCTGTAATAAGGACGCACTTTGATATACTTATAAATTGTAAAACAAAGTCGGCTGATGATGATTCATATTATATTAATGAACAATGGCAGGAAGGTGAATTTGCACTTGTCCCGGATCAAGTTTTTGAGGGCTACCCGATAAAATACGATGTAAAGAACAATGTACTTGAGATAAAGGTTGATAACGAAATTAAGATCCTGGAATTATACAAAATAAGGGAATTCTCATGGAAAGATATTTCTGGAACAGAGCACAACTTTATCAACCTTAATACAAAAGCAAAAAACACAAAACTTTATGGAGTTGCGCAAATATTACTGGACGGCAAGGCAAAACTGATAAAAACCTATGAATACATACCCAAGCCTGAAAGTGATGTAAAATACGGGGCTTATACAGTCATTGATCACAATTATATACATGAGGACCTGTATTTGATGGAAGGAGATAAGGTATTGCATGTTAACAATAACAAGAAAAAATTCATGAAGTTTTTTGAAAGTTATTCCTCGGATATAATGTCTTTTGTTAAATCAAAAAAACTGAAAATAAACAATGTGACTGATCTTAAGGAAATTATTGAATATTATAATACGCTTATTAGTACCGTATTTCTTTCTTAATGAATTTCATTGAGTGGCTGAAACCTTTACTATTTGTTAAAGTCAGCATATATATTCCCGGAGGCAGA
>CAZFHF010000391.1:0-2993 GCA_964518655.1 uncultured Bacteroidales bacterium
AGTATTCCGTTATCTCCTCATTTACAAATTCATCAGGAGGTAATGCTGCTTTTTGTATTACGCTGGCAGATTTGATATTGTCAGTGATGAGTTTCTGTTGTTTTGATATCACCGTATTCTTTTCAGTAAGGGTCATGTTTGCACGTTTTTTCTGGACAATTTGCCTGTAAAGCAAAAATAAAGCAACAAGTATTAATGCGATGACAATACCAAGTGAAAACATCAGTATTCGCTGTCGCTTAATCTGTAAATTCTTAATGCGCAGCCTCTGGCTGCTGATTTTATTTTCACGATCTCTTTCCCTGGCCTGCGTCTCCACCATCTCTTTCTGCCGTAAGACCTCATCAGTAAGGAACTTTATCACTTTTTCACTTTCCCCCATCTCACCGGCAATCATACTTTCTAGGACCGGCTCATCTGTATCAACATCTTCATAACCCGAGGCTGTAAGCATTTTCTTATATTCATCAGCTTTGTCAGAGGCATTTACTTCAAAATATAATTCAGATAACACTTTAATATTTTTTGCCAGTAGTTCTTCAAAATTATTCTCCATGCATACTTTTTTACTGGCCTCGTATTGTTCAATTGCCTTGGGATATATATTCATTTGTTTATACGCATTGCCAAGGTTAAAAAGTGATACAGCCTTGCCGTATATATAATTAACACCATCTTTCAAATCGAGTGATTTCTCATAATAACTTATTGCTTTTTTATACTTGCTCTGGTTATAGTTCAGGTTACCCATATTATTATAGGTCATTGAAAGGTCTTTCTGATTTCCTGTTTCCTGTTTTACTTCCAGGGACTTCTCATAATATTTCCTGGCTTCATCATAATTGCCCATTTTAAAATATGCGTTGCCAAGCTTATTATAATTGCTGCCCAGGTTTTCCTGCTTATTTAACTGTTCATTCAGCGCTGCCGACTTTTTATAGGAATCAATAGATTTTTCCAGATATTGCTGCCTGTAATATATATTTCCGATATTATCCATTATATCTGACAGCCCGTCCTTATCATCAATATCATCCTTTACTTCGGCAGACTTTTCGTAGTAATCAACAGCTTTATTAAGATTATAAGTGGTTTCATACACATTGCCTATATGTGATAATTCATCTGAAACACCACCCTTGTCACCTATATCATCCTTTAGGACCAGAGATTTCTCATAATTCTCAATTGAGGTATAATATAAACCGGAATCAAGGTAAATATCGCCAATATTAGTAAGGATATTGGCAACATTTTTTTTATTTCCCTGGTTTTCTTCTATTTCAAGGGATTGCTGATAAAATCCAAGTGCATTTGAATGAGCCTTAAGATTCTTAAGTGTATCAGCAATCTCAAGGTATACTTTAGACTTTTCCTGATCATTCTCTGCTTCCTGAATCTTATCAAGTGTTTGTTTATAATTGTAAAGTATCTTCTGGCGCAGACTATCCCTGACTGAAGTCTCTCTGGCCTCTTCAATTGTTTTTATCTTATCTGTTATTTCTTTCTGCCGTTTTCTTATTGAGTCCGCCGATGTTTCCTTTTCCCCTTTTTTCTTTTTCTCAAGTTTTTCCATCCCTATAAGCGTTTCTATTGCCTGCATTTTCAATCTCGGATATTCTTCAAGAGGCATTAAATCCGATGCCTTCTGGAATTCAACCATCGCCTCATTATATTTCTTTAGTTTTTCAAGGCTGTCGCCCCTGGAAATATATTTATTATAAACCGACTGTTTCCTATCCTGTTCACTCCCCGACATAGGATCCCGTTCAGTTAGTCCTGAGGATTTTTCAATCGCTGTAATGCCTGTATAAAAACCATTACCAGCACAATATGATAAGGAATTATTCAGGAACAAAAAAACTACTAAATAGATAATAACAAAAATTCCTTTATTTGGTATTATTCGTTTTGAATTCATAGTAATATCTTATTTATTATTAAAGATATAACAATTTTAACTATACATAAAGAGAAACATTTTTGTGCAATTAGTGTTTTATTTAATTAGTATGTATTAAAATATAAACACAATCTTTGTAATAAGCTATATACAAAAATAAGCATAGCAGATCTGAAATATAATTTATTTTAACTTTGTTTATGAACAATATTCAACTTAAATTTATTATTACAGTCAGTATATTATGCAGATAAAATATTAACCTTTAGTTATGAATTATAAGGAGTTAACAGCAAAATACAGCAAGTTTTTTGACTTTATTTCAAAAAAGCAAGTAAAGGATGCATTTGATATTCTCAGAGAACTTATTGACCGATGCAGAAATAAAGATCTGAAAAATCAGCTCGACAATAATTATAATATTTATCAAAATATTTTAAAGTACTCATTTGAATTAGGTGATGATCCTGAAAAAAAAAGTGTCTACGGCCGTTTGCTTAAATCAATTACCGAACTTGCCGATGATGCAAAGGAAGATATAATATGCAATTATAAATTGCTAAGTTATTATCAGTATAAGGCAGAAATAAAGCAGGCTGAACACCTTAATGAAAATGAATCGGATGAGATGGTTAAACACCTTGAGTTTGAGAGAGAAATAATCCAGATGTTGAATTCCACTCCAGGCGTAAAAAAATCCAGCAGTATAGAGGAAGAAGAAAAATATAAAAATAGTCTTATAAATATTTTCAAGATAATATGGTTAACTGATAAATTTAAAGAAGGAGAAATTGAGCTTGTAAAGAAAATATGCAGGACAAAAGCACTCCCCTGGTACGATAAATGTTTGGTTGCCAGTTCTCTAACACTGTCTCTATTGAGACATTTTGACAGTAAAAAAATTGCATTACTATTTGATTTTTATGAAACTAATGAGGATCAGGTATGGCAGCGGGCACTTATCGGGCTTACTTTAGGTCTCTACTTATATGATAACCGCATACCATTTTATCCTGATATATTACAAAGGTTAAAAGCTTATCAGGGAAATAAGAACCTTGAGAAATATATAGAGGATATAATAATACAA
>CAZFHF010000392.1:0-2991 GCA_964518655.1 uncultured Bacteroidales bacterium
TTTTTCTGTTTTGTTCCATTACACCATACCAACTACGCATACTTTTTATCAGAAAAAGCTGGACAGTTGCAATAGGTCTGTGAAGGAATTTATTTGTAACTTTTATGAAATACTTATCCTCTTCTGTATTCAGGTAAAGTAATTCATCTGTTAATAATACAACATTGGGGGGAAGTTTAATTTTTTCTTTAACCGGATGATGATTAAAGTTGATACCATCATTAAATGCTGCTGAAGAACTGCTTGCTAATGGAATTATTTTGTTCGTTTTATTATAATTAAATAACTCCCATGGTAATAACATAATTGTTAAAGTGAAAATAAATAAAAGAATACCTTTCCATGGTATATTTATGCTTTTTCTATTCAAATAAATAATAATAATATAAACTATAGGTATAAAAAGGGCAATTGGTCTTGTAAGCATCGATAATCCTGTCAAAATTCCCCATATAACAGCATTTTGACGGCCTCTTCTATCTGAAACGATTAATTCAAAGAATGTTAGTATAGAAAATACAAAGAAAAGATTAAATAATGTTTCACTCATAGGTTTGTATAATCCCTGAAGGATATATGGATGAGAAACAAATACAATAACTGAGAAAAATGCCAGTCGCCTGTTTACAATTAATTTCCTTGTAATTTTATAAATACCCAGTGATGTTATTGAAATCACCAGACTACTTGCCAGCAAAAATAAAAATTCGAATGAAATTCCGGAATATTGAGATACCCTTAAAATTGCAAAAAGGAAATATGGATATGCAGGAGGATATTTATTTAAAATTCCTCCATCCGGAGTAATAAGGCTACCTGTCTGGTTCAGATTTCGTAATTGAGCCGAGTAATCCCCAACCTGCAAAGAATTTATATTCTGAGTTGCTAATTTTATTTTTAATATTTTGTCTACAATAAGATCTGAAGAAATTATAAATACCCATTGTAAAACCAAAGTAATCATAAGAATGAGAAATATTTCTTTTCGATCAATAAAAACATTTCTTATCCAATTAAGTTTTTTATTTAATGACATTTTCACAAACTTTAAATATTGCTAAACCTTTCCTGATAATCCGGATTTTCCTTCATAATACTGACACTCTTGGGATAATTTTCGACAAACCAGACAAGAAAGCCAGTTACATCAATTTTGTCTTCCAGCATTTTACGATTGAATTGAGAAATTTCCCCTTTCACTGATAATAATTCATCAACTTTTTTTAACACATGCTCACCTGTTCTGAAGTTTTGAACTGTTCCATAATTTTTTTCCTGGTCTTCATTATAACACCTTTCAATTGAATTTACATAAATAGTCGGAGTTCCTAAAACGCCTGATTCGGATGCAATAGTTGCGCCTTCACTGATAACGATCTTGGCAAATGCCAGGACATGATGAATTTTATCCGGAGAAATTTTTAGTTGATATTTTTTTAGCTCTTCAGGCAGATCAGCTTCTGAGGAAATAAAAACTTTTAGGTTTTTTGAAATTAAATAGTTAATCAACTCTTGCTTTTCTACTACAGTTAACCCCTTATGTCCTTTATCATGCGTAGCTTTCCATGATACAAAACGGAGTATAGCATATTCCTGATCATTTGATATACCTAGTTCGGTAATAATAGACTTTTCCGGTGAAAAAAATTCCGGATGTAAATATGCCAGTTCGTGATAACCTTTATAACGTATTTGTTTTGTGCCCAGATCAACTGGAAGCACATCAGGTGTTATGACTACCTTTGTAAACGGGAGGTAGAATTTGATCTGTTCCATATTTCCTGAATCTTCAAATGAAATATGCGGTTTTCGCAATAACCATGAAACCTGTGCTGCATAAATTGATCCATGACTCAAAAACATATCCGGTTTGAAGGTAAGAGCTACCCGTAACATCTTAAGATTGAACTTTATCAAGCCCAATATCTTGCCGGATTTTGAAACATAATGCTTTCCAAATGAAACATAAGAGAAACCTTCTGATTCCAATAATTCAATTTCAAATTCTTTCTCCCTGCATGTAAAAAGAATTTTATGCCCTTTCCTTTCCATAATATGAGCAAAATGCTTGAACAAATGAAGGTGGGCGGGATGACCTATATCAATTAATATTCTCATGTGATCATTTTATAAAGCCATAATCCAAATTTTCCCACCTTATAAAGCATTGGTTTGTTTATAAATAGATACCGACCATATTCTACCTCTTTCCCTCCGAATTTTGATTTGAACTCGCGGACACCATAATCAGTGTCCGGTTTGCCGGCACCCATAAAATTGAAATACTTAAGACCGTTTTTAGCAGCGTATTCCATCGGTGCCCAGGTAGCCAGTACGCTGGGATAAATATTTTTAGAAACACCATCTGTTCCGGCAACATACCATTCATAAATAGTGTTTTTATAAATGGGGCATAATATTCCACCGATGATCTTATTTTCGAACTTTATTAAGAAATATTTTCCAATACTTTGTTTATAAAAAAAATTAATAAAGAATGACCAGGGCGGAAGAGGTTTTTTAACCTTTTGTTTATATAGCTTCACAAGAATTTGATAGAATTCCTGCACTTCTTCAATTGATGATGGATACATAATTTCTGCACCGGATTTCATGCTTTTTCTCACCTGACGACGGTGCGAACTGTTGAGCAATTGAATTGTTTCTTCAGGATTAGGGAGTATAGGTAAAATATAATTTATATGTGGTTGATAAGAACAATTATGGGTTTCAAATGTATTTTTCAAATTGCCTGTATCAAAAAGATTACGGAATTCAATATAGATCGCTCCGGTTTGTTCTTTTAATTTTTTTAAAAGAGAACCGGTAATTTCGTTCTCCTTTTCATTCTGTAATACGAGTGGTCCTCCATAAACAATACACCGATTTGTAAAGTAACCTTTTATTCCACTTCCTTCTTTTTGTTCTGTATAGACCAGAATTCCCATTATTTTGTTTTTCTCGATATGAGAAATAACATCTGCTCTGTAA
>CAZFHF010000393.1:0-2990 GCA_964518655.1 uncultured Bacteroidales bacterium
AGGGGCAACGAGAACCGGTTTAACAGTTTTGCCAATGTCTCTGGTTTTTTCAACCGTTTTCCGAAAGAAATTGGCTGTTCTGTATAATACCTCCCCTGGAGACATTGTTTTCAGCCTATTTATGTACCATATCAGCAATTTCCGGGATTTAATATTTTACTGTATATTCTTAATGTTTTGAACAAGATATCTAAACTTACCGTTTTGAGTCCGCGGAATATAATCAACCTGCCTGATTTCGATATCAATTTTAAAATATGTATCAAGGAATTCCTTCTTTATATCATCTATTTGCTTGCTATTCAGCTGATCTTCTGCATGAATATTCAAAAGTATTTTTCCGGGAATATCCTGGATATACTGGTAAGCATATATTCTATCACGAATATTCCAGAAGGGTCGATCTATATGGATGAATGTTTTGGGTGTATTATCCCTGTCAACCAGAAAGTCCTGTATCCTGCCGTCAATTCTTTTTAATGTAAACCAGTATGGATTATCCTTACAATGCTGTGTTGAATATACACCTATATCGTCGGTTTTATATCTTATGAAAGGGGAAACAAAATTATTAAAACCAGTGGCAATAATTTCACCCCTTTCACCTTCTTTGGAGCACCAGTTATTACTCTTATCAACTAATTCAACAAAACCATACTGAGGATAAAATTCATATATACTTGAGTCCCTGCATTCCGATGCAATGATACATTTTTCAGAATGCCCGTAATATGAATATATGCGGACTTTATATATTTCTTCCATATATTTCCTTTGCCAGTTATACATATTCTCTGAAGAACATATAACTGCTTTCAGCCCGGGAAAGACCTTCAGGCGGTTTTCTTTAATAAACCGCGCCAGAAGATAAGCATTGGAAGGAAATGCGATAATGAATTCAGGATTAAAGGAACGTATTTTGTTATAAAATACCGGGAAAGTATCAGCATTAAGGTGACGGGCTGACATAGTCAGCCAGTTTGTAGAATAATTCATTTTCCAGTAATTCCTGCCTTCAACAATTTTATCTATATTATCTTCCCTTAATACTATGCACCTGTTAAAGCGCCTGTAATTTACTCTTTTCCACATATTTTCAAGATAAGCCATTTCAATGACCGAGGATGTCCGCTTGTCGAGAAAAAAATCCAGGGGCATTCCTGTTGTTCCTCCGGTATGTACAACTTTTATATGCTTTTTGGGGAAGATAGCCGATGTTATTTTTTCCTGGTTTTCCCTGATAATGTTTTTCGTGAGGTAAGGAATATTCCTTATATCGCTTATGGATTTGAATTTGTCGGGGTGAAATTTGATTCTGGTGAACAGTTCATTATAATACGGAACATTTATATAGGAGTATTCCAGCAGCTCCCTTAACTTTTTAAACTGGTATTGCTCAATTTCCTCCTTTGAGTGAAATTTGCTTGAATTCAGCAGTCTTTTTGTTCTCAGATAATATTTCCGGTACACAAATAATTTAACAAGCAGTTCAATATGTTTTGATAATCTCATTTTTTGCACTTTTATTCTTTCACATATTCGATTGCTTTCCTGAAACCATTGAACATATATCTTATATGTGCTTTTTCCTCATATGTCTTTCCTGCATTTTCAGATATGGTCCTGTATTTTGCCGGATTATTAAGCAACTCTGATATCTTGTCCTCAAAATCTTTTTTACTTTCAACCCTGTATCCGTTGTAGCCGTCCTTAAAATAATACATCTCGGGCGAGCCTCTCTTTACAAATGTTACAGACGGCTTTCCCCAGAAAAGGGCTTCTATAAGGGATAATCCTAAATTTCCCGGGACACAGTATATGTCGGAACTGTAAAAAATCCTGCCAATCTCATCATTATCATATGATATCTCACCAAGGTAATAATAGTTAGAGGTGGTTTTTATTATTTCCAGCTGTTCATCGTTTATGCCTGATCCGACAACAACTATGGCGATATCCTTATTTCTGAAACATTCAAGTAACCAGTCAAGTCTTTTAACCGGCTTTATTCTTCCAACAAAAAGTATAATGTGTTTTTCCTTGATATTGTACCTTGTTCTCAGGTAATTTCTGTCAGTAAATTTTTCTCTGTCAATGTTTGTGAAGTTTAATGTATTATAACCAATAAACAATTTATGATGATTTTTTTTCTTGATGAATTTTTTTTCTGACGGAGAATAGAGTATAATAGCATCTGATAGCCTATGAATATGGTAATATAACTGATTTTTAAACTTTGCTTCCGGGGTTGCCGTATTTATTCCGAAATTCCAGTATATTACCGGTATACGTGCCAGTTTACAATAATAAATTATTGGGAATATAATTTTATCTTTCAGATGAAGAAAGTTAATAACAACATCCGGTTTAAGTTTTTTAATGAATTTTATATACGAAAAAAATTTAAATTCTTTTATTGTTAGCGGGAATTTTATTTCAAAATCAACTTTCTGCGCCTCACATGCCAAAACATGAAACTCATATCCAATTTTTTTGAATTCATTATAAAAGTAATTGTAGTTATTAATCCTGTAATGAAAAACATAATTAGATACCAGTAGAATTTTCTTCATATTGTTTACCGGAAGTTTTTATTAACTAATTTATCCACTCATATAAATTCCTGGCAAAATTATCCCAGCTGTTTTCTGATATAAATCCTGATATTTTATTTTCATCAGTATCCCGGATATCATCGAAATTATTAAGCAAGTCAACAAGTTCATCAAAATTATTATAGGTCACAATAAGCTTCTCCTCAGCAAGATCTTTAAACGCCCCTGAATGGGGCCCGATTATTTTGGCACCATAGGCAAGGGTATCCATCAGAACCCCGGAACTTAAAACGCTTGATTCAAAATAAGTAAATAATACAGCTCTTGAACGGGAAATTAACTCTTTGAGCTCATTATCAGGAACAAATTTATTTTTGATGATTATTTTTTCACTGCTATACTTTAATAACTCTTTAAAATATTCATCCGAATGGG
>CAZFHF010000394.1:0-2981 GCA_964518655.1 uncultured Bacteroidales bacterium
ATTATGCATAATAAGCCACCAGGAAAATATAATAAAGGAATTCTAAAAAAGATTACAGATAAAATCAGGTACAATCTGGTATTGCAGGTAATTAAAAACCGCTTTACTGCATTAGGTTTTGAATTTACTCTTTACTATCTTTTCCGGGAAAGTACGGACAATGTTGAACATATTGATATTCCCGGTGATATCTCGGATTACCGGGTAGGATATCTGGAAGAAAAGGATATAAAAAATTTCAGTACAGATAATCCCGGATATACAGCAGAAAAATTCCTCGAACATTTAAATCTTGGCAGGAAGTGCATAGGTGCTAAGTATAAAGATGAAATTGTATCATTTACATGGTTCGATTTTAATGAATGCAACTTCGAGCCATGCAGATTCAAAATGAAGAATAATGAAGTATATTCCTTCAGCCTTTTTACAATGGAACAATACAGAGGAAAGAACATCGCCCCCTGGTTGAAATCACGGAGCTACGAAATCCTCAGGGAAATGGGAATAGATACATGCTACAGTATAATTGAATATGTCAATTCATCCTCATTGAGTTACGCTAAGAAGCTAAATTTCATAAAAGTAAAACTGGGCTTGTATTTCAGATTATTTAAAAAATTTGAGTGGAGTATAACGTTAAAAACATACAAATAATTGATATTTATTATACGGTTTAATAATTTTAGTCAATTGATATTAACTTAAATTCCTTTATAAGAAAATGAAAAATATGCTGATCAGAATTCTGAAAAAAATCCATCACTCGATCCCTCCAGGCATACAGGTAATCTATATTTTCTTTATAGACTTTATCCTGAAATTTGAATATTTTGTTTTACAGGTATATATATGCAAGGTAAAAGACAATAGTGGCGGGGAATCATTAAATTTTGTATATATCGGACTGGATAAAAGGATCTGTAATTATTGGGCGGAAAGACTGCTGGGTGAAGATTTTGTAATTGAGGAACAGGGAAAAATATCCGTCCGGAAATTAAATGAACATCTTGCAATTTATAAAAATTTATATGATCTGGCTATTGTTGAAATGAATAGTCTCACAAGATTGTACGCCAGGCATTTTAACGGATTTATGATACCCCGGTGGTTTGAAATGCAGATCGATAATGAGGAAGGTATTAGAAAAGTCCAGAGCAAAGATATCAAGCGCCGTATAAGAAAGTATTCACTTACATTCAAAAAGGATTTTACGAGAGATGATATAAAATTTTTCCATGAAAGAATGTTCATACCCTTTATAAGTAAAAGGCACGGAGATAATGCCGTTCTCTGTGACTATGGATATTTCAGAAACAAGTTCAGGAAAAAAGGCTCCAGGCTCAATTTTATAATGTCCAGGGATAAACCTATAGCCGCCTCATTTACAGAGCTTATCGGCAAGGCACTACGGTTAACAGGTGTCGGTATTATTGACGGGCGGGAGGATATACTTAAGATGGGTGTCATCGGAGCAATTTATTACTTTGAGATGCTTAATGCACGTGAAGAAGGTATAAAAACTATCAATATCGGAGGTACAAGTCCCATTCTTAATGACGGGCTTACAAGGTTTAAACTTTCCCTGGGAGCAAAGGCCGCAGATATAAAATATTTTGTTGATCTCACCTTATGGTTCATACCCTTTAAGGACACACCAGCATTACGTAATTGCCTGATTTTAAATCCTTTTATTCACAGGGTGAAAAATGATCTTTACCGCACAATATTTATAAATCCCCGGGATTATGATGATAAATCAGAATTTGCCAGTCTTATTAAGAATACCGATTGTGATAATCTTAAGGGAACAAAGATATTTTGCATCGGTGATCAGGAGAAAATTGCTGAATGGATAAAAGAAGAAGGATACCAGGATATCCAATTATTAAATTACAGTATACAATAAATATTTAAAGTTGAGAACATAAAACACAACATGGAATTATAATTCCTGTGAATCTATTTATTTACCTGATGATAACATAAAAGCATATAAAAAGATATCCGATAATGCGATATCAGGATTATTAATAACTTATTAAAGAAATTCATATATTTAACGAAATTTTTATAACAAGCGCTTTTAATGAACATTAGTATATTCGGACTGGGATATGTAGGGTGTGTAAGTCTTGGCTGCCTGGCAAAAAACGGACACAATGTAACAGGTGTTGATATCAATACTACAAAGGTCAACCAGATAAATTCCGGTAACCCTACTATAATTGAAAAAGATATTGATAAAATAATAAGTGAAGGGCACAAAAATGGAAGAATCAGTGCTACCACAGATTTCAAAAAAGCTATTCTGGAAACTGACATATCAATTATAGCAGTTGGAACACCTTCCACAACGCATGGCCATCTTAATCTGAAATATATTTTTAATGTTGCTGCACACTTTGGAGAAGCTCTTAAACATAAGAACGATTTCCATATCATTGCTATTCGTTCTACTATTATGCCGGGAACATGCAAAAGATTTGCCGAAATAATTGAAGAAGTTTCCGGGAAAAAAAGGAATACCCATTTCGCAGTTCTGGATAATCCTGAGTTTTTGCGTGAAGGTTCTGCAGTAACAGATTATTACAATCCTCCGTTAACGTTAATTGGCTCAGATAATGAGAAAGCAGCTGAACGTATTGCAGAATTATATAAAGATTTACCTGCTGAGATAATTATCACTGATGTTGAAGTTGCTGAAATAATGAAATACATAAATAACACATTTCATGCACTGAAAATCTCATTTGCCAATGAAATTGGCAATATATGTAAATCGTTGGAAATAGACTCACACAAAGTAATGGAAATTTTTATTAAGGACAGGCAGTTGAATATTTCACCATATTATTTGAAACCTGGCTTTGCCTTTGGAGGATCATGTCTGCCAAAAGATCTTAAAGGATTACAAACTCTGGCTCATGATAATTATATAAAGATGCCTGTGATTGAAAGCATTGACAAAACCAATTCTCTGC
>CAZFHF010000395.1:0-2967 GCA_964518655.1 uncultured Bacteroidales bacterium
ATATATACAATTTCACTCCGTATGATCAATGTAGCTACAGGTGAAATTCTTTTCACTGTGAATGAAGACTGTGACTGTCCTGTAAATACGGTTTTATCAGAGTCAACCAAAAATATAGCGTTAAAGCTTGCGAAGGGTGCGGGACACGAGATTGCTAAAATTTTATTGGCGGGTAGAACAGGAGACCTGCATATAAAGACAGATCAGCCTGGAGCCTCGGTTGAGATAGACGGTAAAGAGGTTGCAGGACAAACACCTCTCACTTTGAAGGGATTTGCTGCGGGTGAGCATAGAATTGTGGTGCGCAAGGGAAACTGGTACGGCTCAAAGAGTATTACACTTGAACCTGACGACCTGGTTAAAGTAATGATTCCTATGTCAAAGGGCAAAGGCTCGATAAAAGTATTCAGCGAACCTTCAGGAGCATTAGTATATGCAGACGACCGTAAAGTAGGGGAGACACCGCTGAAAATAGAAGACATAGTTTCCGGCGAGCATATTATAAAAGTAGTAAAGGATGGATACCTTGCAATAGTAAATAGTGTTAAAGTTGGAACAGGTGAAACGCAAAATTTATCCATAACCTTAAAACGTGCAACAACATTAAGTGTGGAAGTGTATCCGCGTTTCGCCGCAATATTTGTAAACGAAAAGAAAGCAGGCAATGGATCTATAAACCGGTATAAAGTTGCTGCCGGCGATATTAATTTACAGTTTGAAGCCAGCGGCTTTGAGGTGTACAGAGAAAGAATTAAGCTTAAAGGTGTAGAGCATCGTAATATAAATGTACGTCTTGTTTCGATTTTTGGAGTTCTTAATATTGGATCCGAGCCTCCCGGGGCTTCAATATTTATAAATGATAAAAATGTAGGTAATACCCCGTTAACGAATTATCGTATTAAAACCGGAGACTACACGCTGAAAATTGCTCTTGAGAACTATGAGACTATAGTAGAAAATATAAATATCAAAAAAAACAGAGGCAGCTCTTTTAAAGTGGATAAATTATATACATTAACGCACACAAAAACATATCTTGATTCTGTTTCAAACTTGAGACAGAAGAAACAAAAGAGAAGCAGGTTGATACGCCGTATAGTATTCGGATCAATTACAGTATGTTCCGCTGCTGCAGGTTTTGCATGTAATTATATGGGGGATAAAAAGTATGAAATATATAGTAAATATAAAGGCTATAATAATCAGACCCATGAAATTCACTGGGAGGAAGTGGAACTTTACCGTTTAGGACGCAATATATCCTATAGTATCGCAGGAGCCGCAGGCCTGGCATTCGTTATTTCAATCCCGTTCTGAGGAGAAAAATAAAAGATGAAATATTTACACTGTTTTGTTACGGTTGTCGTTGTGTTGTCTATGACATGCAGTCAGTGGAAAAGGGATAACCCTTTTGATTCCGAAGGTGAAGAGTGGTATCCGCCGGTTGTAAATGCTATTGACGATGCCTCGGTTTCGATCAACGATACGATAGAGATAACCGCTGTAGGAACAGACTCTAACGGAACGATTGTGAAATATCTCTGGGCGCTCGATGGCGTTAATTTCTCCGACACAACAAATACCGGATTAATCAAAGCAGCATTTCCTGTTAACGGAGTTTATACTGTCGGGGTTAAGGTGATTGACGATGACGGAATTATTTCCCAGGTCGATGAGGTTAATATTACCGTAACGGAAAATGCCCCTTATGTCGTGGCAATGGGTAACGCTTCAGTATCGATCAATGACTCGATAGAAATAACCGCTGTAGGAACGGACTCTAACGGCACTATTGTGAAATACGTGTGGGCGATGGACGGTGAGGATTTCGCTGATACGACTAATACCGGATTAATCAAAACAGCCTTTTCAGACAGCGGGATTTACACTGTCAAAGTGAAAGTAATAGACGATGACGGGATTATATCACAGGTTGATGAAGTTAATATTACCGTTACTCTTGATGCACCTATACTGACTCCTGTTAATGATACTACTGTTTCTCAAAATGAAACTGTAACAATATATGTAACTGCAACAGATACTAATCCCGGCGGTACTATAGAGAAATACTACTGGGACGCAGGCATTGACGGCTGGGATGACAGCACCGAAACTCCTGAATACTCTTTTACAAAGCCCGAAGGTGGATTAATGACAGTTGTATGGGGTGCAAGGGATGACGACGGCATAATAAGTTCAGATACTTTAGAGATATTTTTCAACCACGTTCCTGATAACGCTTCTTTAACCGCGCCTTCGGATAATGAAGCGTGGATTGATTTCAATTTCTCGACAGGCAAATGCGATCTGCCGCTTGAATTTTCGGGAAACGACCCAGATGGAGAATTTGACACACTAACCTATACTTTATGGCTGAGCAATGATTCATCAACCTGGGCTGAGAAATACAATGGAAAAGAAACAACATATATTGCAACAGACCTTGATACGGTAACAAAATATTTCTGGAAACTGATGGTTAAAGATTTATATGGCGACAGCTTAATAAAAGCAGGTTCGTTTATTACTCCTTCTCCTCCTTTTTGTATAGACATAGACGGCAATTTATATACTACTGTAACACTAGGTAATCAGGTATGGACAGTTGAAAATTTGCGTGTAACGAAATATAATGACGGTACAGATATTCCTAATATAACGGATAATTCTGAATGGGAAAACAATACTGAAGGTGCTTATTGTTACTACAATAATGATTCGGCAGCCAACGCTGAAAAATACGGAGCTTTATACAACTGGCATGCTGTAAACACGGGCAAACTTGCACCTGAGGGCTGGCATGTACCCACAGATGCGGAATGGACGGAGTTAGAAAATTATTTAATAGCCAATGGTTATAATTGGGACGGTACAACAACAGGCGATAAAATAGGCAAGTCAATGGCAGCTAAAACAGACTGGAATTCATCAGGTGAAGAAGGTGATGTTGGAAATGACCTTTCA
>CAZFHF010000396.1:0-2949 GCA_964518655.1 uncultured Bacteroidales bacterium
GTCTCGAACCCAGGACCCCATCCTTAAAAGGGATGTGCTCTACCAACTGAGCTACAGAATCATATGTTTAATGTTATTTTAGGTGAATAGGAAAACTGATAATTTCCGTTTTATCACGATTCAGATACAGAATCTGAGCTTGCTAAAAAGCGATGCAAATATAGTATCTTATTTTTGTTATAAAAAAATTTAACCTGTTAATTTCATCAATTTGTATTTCATATATTTTATTTATTGATAGTCACTGATTTATATAAACAATCTATAACCCTGGCACAATAATTACGTATTAAGAACTGTTATTTTATAATTAATTTTTATAAATTTATGTTTATTGATTATTACTAACAAAACTAACAAATCATGAAAACAGCAAAATTTTTAAGTAGAAGTGTTTTCTTAATATTTTTCATTTGTATTTCACTATCCTCATCTGCTCAGATTAAGGCAATAGGTGACTTTTTTGCCGGCGGTGTTGATGATGCCGGCAAGCTATTTGAAGCATATATGACACCATGGGCAAATGCAATTGGAACAAGTCTTTCAGGAGGCTGGTACAACACGGCCAAACCTCATAAATTAGGAGGTTTTGATATAACGTTTACGACCAACATGGCTTTTATACCCGATGAAGACAAGACATATGACCTGGCTGAACTTGGCTTATCATCTAACAGCGTATTAACGCCCGGCAATACACTTGCACCTACTGTTGCCGGAGAAAAAATTGAGGGTCCTGAGGTAACTTATAATATTGGTGGATATAATATAGGCAGCATAAACACACCCATGGGAACAGGTGTTGGACTAATGCTAAGTCCGATGGCACAGATAGGACTTGGTCTTATTAAAGGCACGGATGTAATGATAAGGCTTATGCCCAGGATGGAATTAGGTAAATACGGCAGTGTAAGCTTATGGGGTGTAGGAGGGAAGCATAGCATTAAACAGTGGATCCCCGCACTTAAGAAGATTCCTGTTTTGCATCTTTCAGTTATGGGAGGGTACACGCAGTTTAACTCAAGTTTCAATTTATCAGTTGAGCCGGAAGATCTGGGAGGAGTAATAGATAGAACAAGCACTGTATCGTTTGCCAACCAGGCGATGGATCTGACAATTAAAAGCTTTACTATAAATGCACTGGTATCAGCTAACCTGCCGGTGATATGTTTCTACGGAGGACTCGGTATTGTTAATACAAAAACAGAGCTGGCATTAACCGGGTTTTATCCTGTACCGGCTGTTGTTGCTCCTTCTATGGAACCCGAAGTTAATGATAACAGTGCTGTGGAGAATCCTTTTGCTCTTGAAATAGAAAATAATGACGGAAAGCCTACAAAACCAAGATTAAATGTAGGTATTCGTTTAAAGCTCGGGGTTATTACAATTCACGGAGATTATACTTATGCGAATTATTCTAATGTGACAGCAGGACTCGGACTAAGTGTAAGATAAAAATATTACGGCCCGGCAACCCTGCCGGGCTTTAAAAACTAAAACCCATCCTGAATACCGGATTTGAGTGCGGGGAGTATTTATTCTCGGTGACATCCCACAGTATCAGTAGATTAATCGAAGCCCTTCTTCCAACAGGCTGCCTGAGACCTCCACCAATTAATAAATTATCAATCCATAACCTGTTTCCTGTAAGGTGGTATCTGAAAGTATAGGGATCCCTGTAAATTTTCTCGATACTAATTACTTCATTCTCGCAATGCAATAAAATTGTGCCAATATTTATTGGCAGGTATTTATCAAGCTCCTGAATAATATCATATGTTATAAATAACCTGCCTCCGTAAGTGTTATATTTTATATTATAAGTACGGTAATAGGCAATATTATTAATAATTGTATCCAGGTAACTAAGCCTATCCCTCTGAAAGATATATATAGGTCCCATACCTGCCGAGAAACGCGGAGTAATTCTGTATCCCACTAACGGGGCAACATCAATATAAGTGTTTGTGCCAATGCTAAGCCAGAAATCACCACCAAAGAATATCCTGTCAGAAATTCTGCCATTTTTCTTATCTTGCGCAATAATTAAGGAGCAAAGTAATACACAAAGCAGTGAAATGAATATTTTTGTCATGTACTTTTTCATAATTGCCGGCTTTCGTTGAACACAAAGAATATAAACGATGAAAGTATTAAATTTTGTATTTTATATAAAGTAAATTTCAATATTATTTAATAAAATTCAGTTAATATGAATATTATTGTAACAGGTGCAAGTCAGGGAATAGGTTATGAAATTTGTAAAATCTTTTCGGCAGACCCGGAAAACACAATATTAGCTATATCAAGGAATGATAATAATCTTAAGAAGCTAAAAAACGAGTGCCTGGAAATTAATCCTGATTCAAAACTGATTCCGGTAACTTTTGATCTGGAACAGATAATTGACGATTCAGCAAGTATATCAGATATTATTTTAAAGCATTTCAATCATATTGATATTTTGATCAACAATGCAGGCTTTCTAATTAATAAGCCTTTTGAAGATACGTCTTACCAGGAGGCAATGAAAATGTATAACATAAATTTATTTGTCCCTGCTTTACTTATAAGGGAATTATCTCAATATATGGGTAAAAAGAAAATAACTCATGTTGTTAATATAAGCAGTATGGCGGGATTTCAGGGGAGCTCAAAGTTTCCCGGGCTGGTGTATTACAGTTCGAGCAAGGCAGCTATTGCAGGTCTTACAGAATGTCTGAGCAGTGAGTTTGTGAATACACATATTTATTTTAACTGTCTTGCCATAGGATCTGTAAGTACCGCTATGTTTGCCAAGGCTTTTCCGGGTGTTAAGGCCAGGTTTACTCCTGAAATGATGGCAGATTATATCGTTAATTTTGCTAAGACCGGGTATAAATACTTCAGGGGAAAAGTAATCCCTGTTTCAATATCTGTTCCCTAGGCTTTCTGATAAGGAATATTCGG
>CAZFHF010000397.1:0-2941 GCA_964518655.1 uncultured Bacteroidales bacterium
ATAAGACCTACAACACATGATGATCCGGTTTATGTAATTGATGATGTGGTACACTATGGTGTGGCAAACATGCCCGGAGCAGTGGCACTTAGCTCAACAAAAGCTCTCACAAGCACAACAATCCCATATGGATTAATGATCGCAGAACTCGGACTTGAAGAAGCCTGCCGGCAATCAAGGGCAATAAAACTTGGGGTTAATATTTATTGTGGTAAATGCGTTTATCCAAATGTAGCCAGTGCATTTAATATTCCCTGTCATTCTGTCGATGAGTTGCTTGCTTAACAACATCATTAACAGATAATACTATATCACTTTTAATGAACCTGCAACCTTAAATAATTTTAAGTGATTATTTTCCTTAAATCAATTCTGCTTATTATTTTTAAAATCAAAAGCTGATTTTAAATTGTCTGTTACATTATAAAGTTCAGTTTTAAATAATATCAATATCTTTGAAATAATAACGGCAATTATTTGTTCAAACAAGTGATATTTTAAACACTGATAACCTATATAATACAAATTAAATACTACTAATACTTTTCAGGAGAATTAATATGAATAATATATATAATAAAAATTACAGACCCTTTATTATCGCTGTGAAATACCGCAACATATTCTTAATGATGTTGTTGTTGTTTAATATTGCAACAATCTTCCATTCCGGTGCCCAGGAATATACACGTGGTGCAGGTATATACCCCGGAAATATACATGAAGATTTTTCTCCGGTTATGCAACTTGAAAATAATACTTACCGCAATCTGGCTTTACTTAGACCAGCATACCATTCAAGCAGTTATAATTATAACCTGACTGCGCAACTTTTAACAGACGGGATTATTGATTACGCGAAACCTGAATTTGTAACAATAGCATGCAGCAGGCAGGAAAGATTACGGAAAAATGAGCGTGGCTGGATATTTGATCGTCATTTTATGACCTGTGTAACAATTGACAGTTCGGCAGCATGGATCCGGTTTGACACAGGGTATGACAAAAACATACCTGAAGTTGATAGCATCAATGTATCCGGCAATTTGCTGGTTAATGATCAGAAGGCTGAAGGATGGGATTTCTCTATCTCAGGCTCTGATGATGGAAAATCATGGGAACAACTGGGACACCTGCATGGTGAAAACTATCCTGGTGATACGCTCCCATTCCGTTACCGGGGAATACCTCCAAACTTCAGGATATTCAACTTTCCTGTCAGTTTACAGAAACCGGTTAGCTATAGATTTTACAGGATTGATCTTAGCTCACCAAATGTAAACAGCTGGAGTGTTGGTGAAGCAGGTCTATTATTTAATAATAAGCGTATTGAGGTTGATGGCCCCTATCATTTTTCCAGTGCATGGATGAGTGATGGTAATGATGAAGAGTGGATTTATGTTGATCTTGGTGCTGACTGCTCATTTGACAGTGTTGCTCTTCACTGGGTACAGCCGGCCCTTTCTGGTTTTATACAGATATCAGATGATGCGGATAAATGGAAAAATATTATTGCTTTGCCGGAAGAGCCTTTATTAACAGGTACATTCGCTTTTGATAATATAATAAAAAGCAGGTATGTACGTATTTTTATGAAGCAGCCGTCGTCAGACCAAGGTTATATTCTCAGTGAAATTGAAATTTTTGGACGAGGTGGGCCGTTGCCAGTACCTAAACCTCAACCTTCTGTGAATGACAAAGGACGTCTGGATCTGGCAGGCGGTGCATGGAAGGTACAGCGTAAATCACTGGTTTCAGATAATGGACAGAAACTATCAGAACCCGGGTATAATGATAACGGCTGGATAGTTGCAACTGTCCCGGGAACGGTACTGGTAAGTTATCTGAATGCAGGAGCTCTGCCAGACCCTAACTTCGGAGATAACCAGGTGATGATATCCGAATCCTTTTTTTACAGTGACTTCTGGTACAGGACTGAGTTTATTGCACCTGCTTCTTATGAGGGAAAGAATATTAATCTTAATTTTAATGGTATAAACTGGAAAGCGGATGTCTTTCTTAACGGCAAAAAACTTGGCCGTATCGAGGGTGCATTCATGCGCGGGAAATTTGATGTTACGGGAATTCTTATCCCGGGGCAAAAAAATGCACTTGCAGTAAAAATAGAAAAAAATGCAACTCCCGGATACGTAACTGAACAGACATATATGAGCCCTGACCGTAACGGAGGTGAGCTGGGTGCGGATAATCCGACATTTCATGCATCAATAGGCTGGGACTGGATGCCGACTATCCGCGGGAGAAATACAGGTATCTGGAACGATGTTTACCTTGCTGTAACCGGGCCCGTTTCAATTAACAATCCATTAATCAGGGCAGTATTACCGCTACCTGATACTTCATCAGCAGATATAAGTATTGAAGTACTTTTACATAATAAAAATTCAACACCGGTTGCCGGGGCACTTAAAGGCAAATTCGGAAATATATCCTTTGAACAGCCCGTAACTATCGAAGCGTCATCTGCCAGCAAAGTATATCTTGATCCCTCAACACACCCTTCACTGACGATACAGAATCCGAAACTTTGGTGGCCGGCAGGTTACGGACCACAGAACCTTTACGATGTAGAACTGAAATTTATAACAGATGAAAATATTGTGTCTGATATAAAAACATTCCGGACAGGAATAAGGCACCTTACTTACAGTGAAGAGGGAGGTGTATTAAAGATATGGATCAACGGCAGACGATTTATAGGCCGCGGGGGAAACTGGGGATTTTCCGAATCAATGTTACGTTATAGAGCCAGGGAATATGACATTGCCACCCGTTACCATAAAGACATGAACTTTACCATAATAAGAAACTGGGTTGGCCAGACCGCCGATGAAGAATTTTATGATGCATGTGATAATAATGGCATTATGATATGGCAGGATTTCTGGCTTGCAAATCCCGTTGATGGGCCAAATCCTGA
>CAZFHF010000398.1:0-2936 GCA_964518655.1 uncultured Bacteroidales bacterium
TCCGCTAAATCACATTTGTTATACCTTTAATTATTTTTGATTCCCTCTTTTGACTCCTTTTCTCTTTTTGCCTTTTCTCTTTTCTCAATCTCTTTAACTTTTTTCTTTAATATCTCAATCTTTTTAGGAAAATAATTTACTCTTTTCTTGTCATCTGGATTAAAATGATAGGTTGTAAGGTGTAAGTTGCTCTCTAAATAATAATAAAAACCGTCAAATAATTTCCCTTTCTCATTGAGTTGAATATAAATATGTGGCTTCTCAAGAAACTCGTCTCCATTTTCATCTATAGCAATTATGCGTTCATACGGAATAACACCTTCTTCAATAAGCATGCCCCTTTTGTCCTCTGGCATATTATACCAATATCGCCATATTAAATTACGCTGATCATAATGATTGTCCTTATCTTTTTTATCTAACCAAGGATTATTATAGCTATTTATAACAGCATCATTACACAAATCATACATATCCCATTTCTTCAGCTTGATATCTTTCTCTTTTTCTAGGTCTAAAAAGGCAAAAAATTTATTAATTATAATCTTTATTCCCGCATAACAGTGCCCATTAAACTGGAAAACTCGCCAATGAAATTTCTTATCATTAATTTTGTTTTTGTCTGGGTAATAAGTATCACTAATATCCCGAATTAACACAGGGTCATACCTTTGTAGCTGTTTTAAGCTTTTTCTTTTTATGCTTAATCTACTTCTTAATAGCGTCTTCAAAGACCTCTCTCTCAACCTTAAGGATATTCCAAAATATGCAAACAATAAATGGTCATTCTTTGGCTGAAAAAGCATGTCCTCAATCTCTCTTTTCCCCCACAAATGAAATTCTTTAAAACCCTTATCTCTTATTAATGAAATAAATCTATCTCTTGTTTGTTTAGAAAAGTCACAAGCTGCTACAAAAATAATCCCATATATAGGATTGCCTTCATCAATTTTAATGCTTCTAATATAGCTTTCAATTTTCTTAGGCGTAATAACTTTTTCTCTTTTACATTGAATTAACCAAATTCTCTTTTGTTTAATGGGCTGAATTTTATTATCATCATTCTCTACTTCTTCTGCTTCCTCTTCTTCTATGTCGTAATCCTCCCAGCCTCTTGCGTCAAAACCGTCGTCAGAACCACCAACACCAGTTGCCTCAAGATTTACCCACTTTTTAAAATCATAAAGAAGTTGTCTAACTAAATCCTCAAACCTATGTGGTTCTAAATCCTCAAAATGTAAGGGATTAATTGTTTTAGAAACTTTAGTCATATTATTTAAAATCACTAAGGTAATTATTAATTCTCTGGCGGTCTTCCCTCTCTTTTTCGCTCTTAGGATATACCTCAATAAACTCAATCATCTTTTTAGCTTTGCAATAAGCATAAATAATCCGTAAAGAAGAACCCTTTAAATAACGACAAAAAAGACGGGCTTTTATGATTTTGACCGTCTCTGTTGCAGTAAGCATTGCAAAATGCTTACCAGCGCCAAGTGGAATTTCTGAAACTACCTTTTTAAATTCAAGTAAGTCATCCGAGAGTGACCTATATTTTTTAGACAACCGCTTGAAATCTTTAGAAAATTCATCAGTTTCATTAAAGTTCATCTTCGTAATTTCTTACAGAGTGATCTTGGTCGCGGTAAAATACGCTCTCGTAACTAATAATCTCCCCGTTTTTATGAACACGCCAAGGTACATCGCTATGAGAATATTCTGTTAATTCGTTAGCATTTTTACCCGAAAGACGAGCAAGTACTTCATCTATGTGTTTTATCTCCTTCGCCGAAAGATTGCTTAAATCTGGTTCTCTTCGAGGTAGATATTTCTTTTGGTCATATTGAAAATATCTACTTTTCACGCGTTCTATCTCGCCTTTTTGTTCCATGCTCTCTATAACCTTTTTAAATTCAACTGGTGTAGGACCATAATGATTTTTAATATATCGTGCTCCAGTGAGTTGTGCTTCAAACTTTTCATAAAAATCAAAATCAATGAAATATAAAAGCTTGTAAAGCGCGGTTTCCCCGATATTTGGTTTAGCGCCTACCCTATTAAGCACATACAAGAGAATCTCTTTAAACTTTTTCACATTAGCACGTGGCATAATTATTCGAATACCGTCTTTCTTTTGTTTTTCTTTTGCTTCACTTTCAAGCACCACTTTAGGTTGTTTGGAGATTTCTTTTCTCAAAAAATCTTCCAGAGATAAACCAAAAATGCTGGCAAGTTTTCTTGCCTCTGATATGGTTATTTCTCGCTCGCCCTTCTCAATCTGCATATAGGTTGGACGAGATACCTCAAGCTTGTCTGCAATATATTCTTGGGAGAAATTACTCTGTTCGCGGAGAGCTTTTATTTTATTGTATAGGTTTTTAGCCATATTCTTATATTACCATTATACTATTTGTAAAGAAATCTTGTCAAGTGGATAAGTAGAAATACTTGACATAGTAAGGGGACTTTTGTTAAAATAGTAAGGTAAACCTAAAAATAATGCGGGGCTTCGTCGAACCCCGCACGAGGATGTGCCAGGTCGATATCCTAACACATTAACCTTTACTTAAGGATAACATATTCTCGGTTTTTGGGACAATAAAAATTAAAATGAAGATCTATGCCTAAAGGTAAAGTAAAAGAAGTTATTGATGGTGACACTGTCCGATTACCTTATAATAAATTCATAAGGTTAGGGGGAGTAGACGCACCAGAAACGGGTCAAAAAGGAGGAGCTGCGGCAAAACACGAGCTCGAAAGATTGGTTGAAGATAAAACCATAAGCTACACGAAAGACGCTCTCTCTTATGGTCGCATAGTTGGGACAGTAAAGGTTGGAAGTAAAAACGTCAATAACGCCATGAAAAGTTTCATCAAGAAACAAAAGTAAAAAATATTTTCAGCAGGAAGAAAAGATGTCTCCTTCCTGCTTTTTTATT
>CAZFHF010000399.1:0-2935 GCA_964518655.1 uncultured Bacteroidales bacterium
TTAATCAATTCTTATACTGCCGGCACCTGACACACAACATTTTCCCATTCCTCTTGCTACCACTGCAGCATGAGATGTCATACCGCCGCGTGCTGTTAATATACCATTTGCAGCATTCATGCCTGCAAGATCTTCGGGTGAAGTTTCAATTCTAACCAGCAGAACATCTTTACCTTCATTTGTCCATTTTTCTGCTTCATCGGCAAAGAACACTATCTGTCCTGTTGCTGCTCCCGGAGAAGCAGGCAATCCTTTGGCCAGGACATTGGCATTTGAAATCGCTTTCCGGTCAAAAACAGGATGCAGTAATTCATCTAATTTATTCGGCTCCTGCCTTAATATTGCTGTTTTTTCATCAATATCACCGCTTCTTAAAAGATCCATGGCAATCTTAACCATTGATGCAGCAGTTCTTTTTCCATTTCTTGTCTGCAGCAGCCACAGCTTATGATCCTGTATTGTAAATTCCAGGTCCTGCATATCTTTATAATGCTTTTCAAGTTTTTTTTGTGTTGCGTCAAGCTCTTTATATACATCAGGCATTACTTCTTCAAGCGAGGGATATATAGCAATTCTCTCTTCTTCAGCAATTCCTGCTAATTTGGCCCATCGTAAACTACCTTCTTTTGTTATTTGTTGGGGAGTCCTTATGCCTGCAACAACATCCTCACCCTGAGCGTTAATAAGATATTCACCATTAAAAAGATTTTCACCCGTAGCAGCATCCCTGGTGAAGGCAACTCCTGTGCCTGAACTATCTCCCATATTTCCAAAAACCATTGCCTGAACATTAACTGCAGTTCCCCATTCTTCAGGTATCTGGTTTAACTGCCTGTATACACGTGCCCTTTCATTCATCCAGCTGTCAAACACAGCCCATACAGCACCCCATAACTGTTCCCACGGATCTGCAGGGAAATCTTTGCCGGTAACATCCTTTACAGCCTTTTTAAACCTTAACACAATAATTTTAAGATCTTCTGTTGTAAGATCAGTATCATTTTCTATACCTTTTGATTTTTTTACATTTTCGATAATTTCCTCAAACGGATCAACATCTTCCTTGGAGGCGGGTTTCATTCCTAAAACCACATCACCATACATCTGTACAAACCTTCGGTATGAATCCCATGCAAACCTTTTATTATTGGTTTTCCTGGCAATTCCTGTTACTGCATCATCATTTAATCCCAGATTCAGCACAGTATCCATCATTCCGGGCATTGAAACCCTTGAACCTGAGCGTACTGAAACCAGTAAGGGATTATCTTTATCCCCGAACTTACTTCCCATAATGATTTCAATATTTTCCATAGCCTGCCTGACTTCCGTTTCAATAAGCTTGATTACCTCTTCTTTACCTAACTGATTGTATTCTGTACATACCTCAGTTGTTATAGTGAAGCCCGGAGGAACAGGAACTCCAATAAGATTCATTTCTGCCAGGTTTGCTCCTTTGCCGCCAAGTAAATTTTTCATGCCTGCTTTTCCTTCGGCTTTCTTATCTCCAAATGTGTATAAACGTTTTACTTTCGTCATTTTATATATTGTTTAAAGGTTAGACTATTAAGATATTATTGATATAACTGCCCGATTTTTAAAGTCCACAAAGGTATTTAAAAAAAATAAATCTTACCGGGTAAAAGCATTAAAATATTTTGACAATTAAACAAAGCTCACTTCTTTATATATTTTTTGACAGCATAACTTGTCCCGTAAGTTATTTTAAGAAAATACAAACCTGCAGGATATTCAGATATATCAAGGGCACAATAACTTATCCCGGATTGTATGGTTTCAGTGCTGATAATATTTCCGGCACTGTTAATAATTACTATTGTTGCTGATGAGTTATAACCTGAAGGAAAGCTGATATTGATTTTTCCCTCGCCGGGATTCGGTAAAATTTCAACACTATATGTTTTGAATGTCCCTGTATTACTTATTACAGAACTGCTGTATTCACATTCCCAACCACCTGCAACGATGGAATTGTTTGTATTAAACTTTATTATCATTGAATTTCCTGATGATGTCAAAATATTACTGTGACCTAATCCGGTAAGTCTTGATATAACATTTGCATTTGTGGTACTGCCATCATAAATTATTACCGAATCGTTTCCCCCTTCAAGATTGAACTCAGTAAACTGAAGGCTGATATTTCTGTTCTGAGCCAACTGAATAAGCCATATGCAGTCAGTATTATTTCCGTAATCAAGCGCACCGCTTCCGTCTGTTATTGATCCCGCCGGTTCTGTGAGTAGTGTAAATTCCTGGCAATAACATATATTGCTTTCAATACTGTATAAAGCTCTCCAGCCAGCGGATGTTATGCTTTCATCAGAGTAAAAAACAATGTACATTGCTCCTCCTGTGGACATAACTGTGAAGGGATCCAGAATCCCCGAATAAACTCCAATCTGTGGTGCGTCAGGATTGTCACCGTCATAAACAATAATGTAATCAAAAAACTCCTCTGTGTCGAACTCTGTGAAAGTAAGTGAAATGCTTGCCGGTTCAACAGTGCTTATTAACCATGAACATTCTGAATTATTGGTATAATCATGTTCTTCACTTCCGTCGGTTATTAAGCCGGAATTCTCTGTCAAATGTGTAAATTCATTGCAGTAACAGGTATCTTCAGCTTCTTCGCCATAAAGGCTGAATACAGGTCTTATAAAGAACAATGCGGAATCATTTATTAAATCCCATGAATAATCAGTGTAATAAAAAGAGTTATAATCGGAAAATGCGGAATCGATTCCCAAAGCAGGTGTATTATCACCATCCCATGTAAATCCTATTATTATATCGTCGCTGTAAAACTCAATTTCCTGGTCTGATAAATCAACATAGTTCCATCCCTTATGACCTGGCTGTGCTGTAACAGGCTCATATTCCCAAAGTTCTTCCATGAAATAATAATCATAAA
>CAZFHF010000400.1:0-2061 GCA_964518655.1 uncultured Bacteroidales bacterium
TTCCTCTTTATTGCACTTTTGCTGGCTGTCGGGAGCAGCTTTGGCAGGCTGTGGAACACCTATGAGTATGGGAAATATTCTATCAGGGGAAAGTCAGAGCTTACATATGACTCGGAAGATAAAACGTCAGGCCTGGATAAATCATATGCTATGGCATGGAGTTATGGTATAGATGAAACACTTACCCTGTTAATCCCTAACTTTATGGGAGGCCCTTCTGCGGGTTCATTTGGAGATAATTCCAAAACCTATAAATTAATTGCCCGGGAATACGGCCCCAAAACAGCCAGAGAATATATAGGTGCCATGCCTTCATACTGGGGTAAGCAGTCATTTACAGCAGGCCCTGTTTATGTCGGAGCAGCTATATGTTTTCTTTTTATTCTGGGCTTGTTTATTGTAAAAGGAAAAATGAAATGGTGGTTGTTTACTGCAACTGTTATTTCAATAATATTATCATGGGGGAAAAATGTTCCGGGCCTCACGAGTTTTCTTTTGGATCATCTGCCGGGTTATAATAAATTCCGGACTATATCAATGACACTGATAATTGCTGAATTTACTATCCCTTTGCTTGGAATTCTTGCTCTAAAAGAAATTTTTGAAGGAAATGTCGATAAGAAAAAATTGATAACCGGCATAAAATATTCATTATATATCACAGGAGGGTTGTGTCTTGCACTAATTGTTTTTTCAGGCTCTCTCTTCAGCTTCTCTGCATTACCGGATGAGAGATACCTGCAGCAAGGCCAGAATGCTCTTGTTGAATCATTCATTGCCGACCGGAAAAGTCTTTTGCAGGCTGACGCATTCCGCTCTTTAGTATTTATAATACTTACAGCTTTAGTATTATTTGGTTTTATTTATTCAAAGCTGAAGATACAGATATCAGTCATTCTCATCGGTGCAATTTTTCTGGTTGACATGTGGACTGTCGATAAGCGGTATTTAAACGACAGGAATTTTGTTACAAAAAAAGAACATAAAAATCCCTTTGTGCCTTCAACGGCTGATTTAATAATTCTAAGAGATAAAGGCCAAAAGTATAAAGTATTAAATCTCTCTGTTGGCATAAACAACATTCTTATGGATCCCCGGACAAGTTATTTCCATAATTCATTAGGGGGTTACTCCGGGGCGAAGATGAGAAGATACCAGGAGCTTTTTGACTATCGCCTGTACAACGACTTAAATATGATGATAATGGAATTCAGACAGGGAATGACACCTCAAAAAGTCGATTCAGTACTTTCAAGGCAGTCTGTTTTAAATATGCTGAATACACGCTATATTATAATTAACAATGATAATCCGCCGCTCGTGAATAATTATAAACTGGGAAACGCATGGTTTGTAAGCAAATTTAACCTTGTGGATAATGCTAATGAGGAGATAGAGGCCCTGGCTGATTTTAAGCCTGCGGAAGAGGCTGTAGTTGATGTGAGATTTGAGAGTTTGCTCGAAGGATTAAAACTTGTAAAAGATAGTGATGCATATATTAACCTGGTATCATATAGCCCTAACAGACTGAAATATTTATCCAAAACAAATAACGAACAGCTTGCCGTATTTTCTGAAATATATTACGATAAAGGATGGAATGCTTATGTTGATGGTAAACTAACACCTCATTTTCGTGTTAATTATGTTCTGCGTGCAATGAGGATACCTGCCGGAAATCACGAAGTGGAATTCAAATTCGAACCTGAAAGTTATTATGCCGGTGAAAAAATCTCGCTGGTAAGTTCATTGTTACTGATTTTTATGGTTATTGGAGGAATAGTGTATGGAATAAGGAAAGCAGATGAAAAAACTGAGTAACTGTTAATATCTTTCCAGCCAACGGTAACGACGAACACTGGAACCAAATTTTGCTGATAGTGTAACTTCATGTGAACCACTTGAGTACTTTGACAGGCTGTTCAATCCGTAATCAAATGAATAACCAATATAATATTGATTAAATCTTAATCCCAGCATTAAAATTATATCTTTATTACTTGAAAACACTTCATCCGATGTTCTTAAAGATATTCCTGCCCAATATTCTTTGTTATATAA
>CAZFHF010000400.1:2071-2911 GCA_964518655.1 uncultured Bacteroidales bacterium
AAATCAAGTTCCTTCTTTTTAAAACTTACATTACTGAACCTCATTATTGATGAAGGTTCAATTTCCCATCTTGGCTTTCTGAAAAAGGCATACCGGTATGCTCCCATCAGATAATAACTTCTGTTAAAAGGAGTAGTATTTCTGTCAGAATAGTCAGCATAGCTGCCAAATTGAAAAGCCGACTTTAATAGCTGGCATGCTGCAAATCCTACATGATAGTTCTGAGTCATATAGTTAATGCCAAAATTAAAATCAGGAATAATAACTCCCTTGGACAGTCCATCAATGACAAGATCATTCGGATCTTTATACTGAAAATCGTCATCATCGATCTTGAATTGGAAAATTGTACTTGACAATCCAAAAGATAACTGTGAATTGTTAATAAAAATATGGTATGCGTAAGTAAATTGAAATCCTGTTTTAGCTATAGCATTATTAATATCACTTATAAATCCTATGCCTAAGCCGACCCTTCCTTTTGAACTGCGCTTATATGATGGCTTTCCAAAAAGTGTTGATCTTATATCAAATGTCTTTTTTAATATTCGTGTTTGTGCCGTAAATGAATATGTTTGAGGAGTATTTACACTAAATCCGACCAATTCTTTCCGGCCAGTCAGATTTAATGTTGACCGGCCATCATAGCCGGCTACCGAAGGATTTATAATGAACTCATTCATAATGTACTGGCTGAAACGCGGTATTGACTGAGCCTCAATTATGGAATGACCCAATAGCAGGATAGTTAGTATTATTATTTTAAGTATTTCTTTCATCCTCTTAAATAAGAGAATATGCCGGTTAATTTCTTAGAAACTGGCTAAATTACATATAATA
>CAZFHF010000401.1:0-2908 GCA_964518655.1 uncultured Bacteroidales bacterium
AAACCTCTCTTAAGTTTATTTTATAGAATCTGTCAATTGAAAATTCTGAAGCATAATCCCCTTTAAAGAAAGGTTCAATATTTGTATACCTGTAGGCTTCATTTTTTCTGTCAGGAATACCGATCCTGTTAAAATCTGACAAGGCTTTTTTTCTCAGACTATTGACCTGATTTCCTGCTTTTCCGTTTATCAGTGCCGAATTGTCATTGTAAACGCCAATCAATTCTTTCTTTATAGCCATAAGTACATCTGCTTCACTCATATCATGTAAATAATTTATTGGTCAGAAATATACTAATCTCTTTCTTCATCAAGCCAGTCGTAACCCTTCTTTTCGAGCTCAAGTGCAAGTTCTTTTCCACTTGATTTAACTATCCTGCCCTTGTACAGGATATGCACAAAATCGGGGATAATATATTCCAGAAGCCTCTGATAATGTGTTATAACAATTGTTGCGTTATCCTTGTTTTTAAGTTTGTTAACACCATTGGCTACTATTTTTAATGCATCAATATCCAATCCCGAATCAGTTTCATCAAGTATTGCCAGTTTGGGTTCAAGCATTGCCATTTGAAAGATCTCATTTTTTTTCTTTTCCCCGCCTGAAAATCCTTCATTCACTGATCTGTTTGTAAGCTTGGAATGAAGTCCGACAAGCTCCTGTTTTTCTCGCATGAGCTTGAGAAAATCCGTAGCTGATACAGGTTCAAGATTTCTGAATTTTCTTTGTTCATTTATTGCTGTCTTCAAGAAGTTAACCATTGTAACACCGGGTATCTCGACAGGATATTGAAATCCGAGAAATATTCCTTTTCCTGCTCTTTCTTCAGGTGCTATTTCCAAAAGGTTCTCCCCCATATAACTGACAGAACCCCCTGTAATTTCAACAATATCGTTTCCAACAAGGGCTGAGGCCAGTGTGCTCTTCCCTGATCCGTTGGGCCCCATTAAAGCATGAACCTCACCAGCTTTAACACTAAGGTTAATACCTTTTAGTATCTCCTTTCCATCTATTGCTACTCTTAAATCTTTAATCTCCAGCATTTATATCAAATCATTTATGTGAATATTAATATTTAATAATATCAGCCAACGCTTCCTTCAAGGCTGATTTGTAATAGTTTTTGGGCTTCCGCTGCAAATTCCATAGGAAGTTTGTTTAATACTTCTTTTGCATATCCGTTAACAATCAAACCAATGGCGTTTTCAGTGTCAATTCCCCGCTGGTTACAATAAAATATCTGATCCTCACTAATCTTGGATGTTGTTGCCTCATGTTCTATTATTGCTGTTTCATTCTCCACCTCAAGATAAGGGAAAGTATGCGCACCGCACTTATCACTAAGCAAAAGGGAATCACATTGTGAGAAATTCCTGACATTATCAGCATTCTTTGTTACTTTAACCAGCCCTCTGTAACTGTTTTGACTCTGTCCTGCAGATATACCCTTTGAAATTATTGTACTGCTTGAGTTCTTGCCGATATGAATCATTTTAGTGCCTGTATCAGCCTGCTGATGATTATTTGTTACTGCCACAGAATAAAATTCACCGGTACTGTTATCCCCCTTAAGTATACAACTGGGATATTTCCACGTAATAGCAGAGCCTGTTTCAACCTGGGTCCATGAAATCTTTGAATTATCGCCTTTGCATATACCCCGTTTGGTCACAAAATTGTATACTCCTCCCCTGCCATCCTTATTGCCGGGATACCAGTTCTGTACTGTTGAATACTTGACTTCAGCATTCTCCAGTGCTATTATTTCAACAATTGCAGCATGCAGCTGGTTTTCATCCCTCATCGGAGCAGTACATCCTTCAAGATAACTAACATAGCTGTCTTCGTCCGCAATTAATAATGTTCTTTCAAATTGCCCGGTATTTGCTGCATTTATTCTAAAATATGTTGACAGCTCCATCGGGCATCTTATCCCCCTGGGAATATAACAGAATGATCCGTCACTGAATACAGCTGAATTTAATGCCGCAAAATAATTATCAGTATATGGAACAACCGTTCCCATATATCTCTTTATTAAATCAGGGTACATCTTTACGGCCTCACTGAATGAGCAAAATATTATCCCCAGCTCAGCAAGAGTCTCCTGAAAAGTTGTTTTTACTGAAATACTATCCATTACGGCATCTACAGCAATCCCTGTCAGTCTTTTTTGTTCATAGAGAGGTATGCCAAGCTTCTCAAATGTCCTTAATAATTCCGGATCTACATCTTCAATGCTTTCCGGTTTTACCTTTTGCTTTGGCGCTGAATAATATATTATATCCTGATAATCTATCTCAGGTATCTTCAGGTTTGCCCACGTTGGCATTTTCATCTTCAGCCATTGCCTGTATGCCTTTAAACGAAACTCTAAAATAAAATCAGGCTCCCCCTTTCTCATGCTTATCTTTCTGACAATATCCTCATTAAGACCTTTTTCAAGGGCATCGGCTTCAATATCAGTAACAAATCCGTATTTATAATCACTCTTTGTTACCTCTGACAATATTTTGTCCTGTTCGTTTTCCATAATCATGCAAAAGTAATAATAAATAAGGCTTTAAGGATTCTGTCTGTTTTTATTTAGATTTATTCTAAATAGTACAAATATACAAAAAGTATTTTAATTAATACAGATATTTGCTGATGTTAAAATTACGAATACTTACTGATTTATGATTGAGGATGTTCCACATAATAAGCATATTTCTGAGTTAGGTGAATTCGGATTAATTAAGTATCTGACAGAAAAGATTTCGTTGAAGAATAGATCCACGGTAATCGGAGTGGGTGATGATGCCGCAGTGCTTGATTACAAGGAAAAGAGAGTAATAATAACAACTGATTTACTCACTGAGGGCATACATTTTAATTTAATATATACACCATTAAAGCATTTAGGGT
>CAZFHF010000402.1:0-2904 GCA_964518655.1 uncultured Bacteroidales bacterium
GAAAAAAGAAAAACATACGATTCTGCATTTATAACATACAATGAAATAACCGGAAAAATTATCAGGTTCCTTAAAAGCAGTAAATTAATATCCATAAAACCTTCCGATTCAATAAGTGAAGCTGACTATGTATCATCAGCACTGGAATCTGTAAGGTTGTTTTACCAGCCGTTACTTGCAAAACTCCAGATCATTGAAAAAAGGAGCATTGACGGAATAACTAACACTGATATTGCAGAGATCGAAAAAGAATTCAAAGAATTCCAGAGATTCATCAATATTGATGAGAAATACCTTATTTACAGTGAATTCTGGAGCAAACTTGGTGATATACTATACTATAAGAACGGAATAGTGCATTCAAGCAATAATCATACTGATAGCCATGCGGTATTTGCTGACTGCAGTAAAAGATATAAGAAAGAAACATGTCTCCCATGCTCTGCGTGTAAATATTACTTTGAAAGCCTTGATCATCTGTTAAAGAATCTCTACACCAACCAGGCCGCTAAAAATATCAGGAAAAGGACAGAAAAGGATACTTTACATATATTGCTTATAATTAATGAATTAAAGGCCAACGAATTTAATTCCTGGAGAAATTTCTCATTAAGGGCAATGGCCAATTTACTTTCCAATATCGGGAATACTTATTTGTGTTGTTCATCGGTTGATGAATATATTTCCAATGAATTCCTTGAGGTATTCATGGATTTTATCGAAAAAAGGGATTATAATAAAATACTGAAATTTATCAATAAAACCTGGAAGGCTAGTGATGATAAATCCGTAAGGCCTGAACGCACATTGATGTATTTTTACCTGTCTGCCTTTCTTTACAGAAAATCAGGGGATAATAAATACTATTCATACCAGTTTCTTAAGATATTGTATTTTTTAAGGGACTATATTGAAATGAAGAAATTTGGTATCAAGCAGACTAAATATCCCGTTAAAAATCAGAAAATCAAAAATAAGAGAGCCCTGATTAAAAAATACAATGATGAAATTCAGGTATTGATTCCTTATATTGATAAAATAGGAAACACAATAGTAAGAAAAGCCATCCAGGGGCATTACCTGGCATATGAGAATATCCACTGCTATGAAATAGAGAAATTCAAGGAAATATTTAATTACGATACAGTACCTATAAAGGATGATATCTCATTAAGCAGGGGTTCGATAAACTCAGAACTTGATGAAATAAATATAATTTACCAGGATTTAAAATTAAGATTACTGGATTATCACAAGAAAGGCAAAAACAGCAAATACGTTAAATTCTTTCAGTCGTATTTTAACAACAATATAATCTCCCCGTACATACTTAACAATAATATTTATAACAGGATACTAAAGCTGCGCTACAAAGCTGATCTGAACAGTCATATTTTTACTTATCTCGGTATTACACCAATTAAGGAGAGCAGCCTGGCAGAATATATGAGAATAATAGAAAAGATTGCAGTACTTATATTAAATCCCCGAAATGCAGGTATCTTAAAATTTACATGCCAAAATGCATGCATAAGAAACACTAATATGAAGGATTTTATTGAATACCTTATAAAAGACACTATATACTCTCTTTTCGAATGTTACAAGCATTCTAATATCTACGGAAAAAATTTCGGATTAAATCATTCCAATTCGGCATACTGCCATAAAGCTTTGTGGATGTGGAGCGAGTACTACAGGATATATTGCGATTTATTCAATATAATTCAATTACTGAATGAAGGAAATACTCCCCGAATGATATGGAATATCTTCAGAAAAAGAAAGGTTATAAGGGAAGCCGGTTATACGAAAGATATCCGGAAAGAATTTGAAGATAAGATAGGAAAATTAAAAAGCCTATTAATAAGTTATAAAGGCCCCTCAACTACAGATATAGTAAAAGAGCTTAATGACCTGATTGAGCCTGACAATATACAATTCATAAATTACATTCAGCAATGTGAAAGGGCGATACGCGAATTTCATTCCATGCAGGAGTCGCACACTGAAGGCAGGGCTTACAGGTTCTTTCTTGACAACATGTATTACCTCAATGATGATTTCAATGATAACCTGTTTCACTTCTCAGTGGCCCTTGAACGTTACAGGATTTGCGGCGGAGTGGTAGAGTATGAGTTAAAGTGTTTGAAGAAGAATGTTACTGATTCAGCTATTTATGATTACAATAAATACCTTGAAACAGTCTTGTCCATAAAATAAAAGGTGACAGGCTCCTTTTTCTAAATAACATACTCCGGAATACAAATCACATATTTTAAACAAAACATCAATATTATGAGAAACTTTTTTTAGTATTTGTCTTTTTATTGTCCGGCTTTATTTCAGTTCAGGGCCAGACAATAATTACAGTGTCGGCGGACCAGCCAGTGATATTAAATGCAGATGCCGGCGGTGATGATGAGGTACTTTCAGGCGAAGCTGTTATCATCGGCGGTGCTCCTTCTGCCACAGGAGGAACCGAGCCTTACAGCTACTCCTGGAGCGACGGCGCCGGTATTATCTCAGCCGATGCAAACCCGTCGGTCAATCCTTATGAAAACACTACCTACACGCTTGTGGTCACTGATATTAATACCTGCACGGCAGTTGACAGTGTTAGTATCAGTATCATCATTACAGGAATCAGCGATTTTACGGAAAAGGAGCTGATGATATATCCTAATCCTGCCAGCGACCTTATCAACATTTATATCCCGGGCGATGAGTGCGTGATATCATTAACCGATGAGAACGGCATACAGCTGTGGACAAAGTTTGTAAGCGGAAAAACAACCTTTACTGCTCCCCATGATCCGGGTGTTTACTTTTTGAAAATCAAAGACAGGGATAAACAGAGTATCAGAAAGATTGTCGTTTATAAATAATAAATGCAAATAAAAT
>CAZFHF010000403.1:0-2863 GCA_964518655.1 uncultured Bacteroidales bacterium
AAAGCTTTGATTATTAAGTTATTAACATTATTTGTTAGTTGTGCAACAGCTACCCATGTTGGCTGCAGTAAATTATTCAATTATTAACTTTTCTATGTATATATCATTAATCTTAATTAGATAAAATCCTGCTGGAATCATATCTATAAATAGAGAATTAGTATTATATTCTTCCATTATTTTTGCACCTTTCAACGTAATAATCTCTATTTTTTTAATTCGTTCTATAGGAGAATTAATTGTTATTATACTATTTGATGGATTTGGTGATATATAAATATTATTATCATGTTCCTTTTCATCAATATCAACCAAAAAATAACCGAAAACAAAATTATCCAACATCCAGCCTTCATTATTTGTATCAATTGAATCACTTATAATAGTAAAACGTAGAAGCATTGTATCTTCAAATATTTGCCAGCTACTCCAAAAAATAATTTCTACTTCATTAATCTCATCTTGTAATCCTGTAAATCCAGGTTGATCGTTAAAAGAATCAATTGTATCATTTAAATTGTATAGACCAGAAATATAGTCAACATTGTCCATAATTACTGGATCATAAATAATATTCTGCCAACTTAATCCATTATCGTAAGAAGTTTCAATAATTCCTCCGTCTTTGTTTTTTTCGAAATCATATTTATGACTGAAAGCAATTATACATTCGTCAAAACTAAAAGAGGGATATAATTTAAATTGAAATGATGATTTAACTTTTATATGATAATAATCATTTGTATCACTTATAATTGCATATTCACCTAAATGTGGATAATTTGATGGTAAAAAAAGTATTTGTTTTTCAGGTTTAGTGATATACCAGATACTATTTGTGTCAATACTAACATATTTATATTCTGAAGTGTCTTCAAAATTTATAGTGTAATAATGCCAATCCAGTATTTCTTGAGAATATATTGATAATGTACTTAGATATAATACTATATTAATTAGGTTTCTCATAAATCAATATTTATTGCAGCCAACGTGTTGCCAATATGCTTTCGTAGGCGTTGCATCGCACTGTTTTTGCTATGAAATATACAAAATCGCGGCCTACGTTCCTATCCACCGTGCCACATTGCAGCCTATGAAGTATATTGGCTGTTAGGCACTGGCATAATTCCGATATTTCAGTCAGAATCAAAATTTTAAGTATTCAGTCTGATATTATCTCATGTTGATATTAAATGTACATGTACAAATTTATTGCATTACAGGAATTACTAAATGAGAAGGGTATGTTATATCATGAAAAATTGTATTTACGGCCTTCTGGCTTTTTGTTTCTTCGCTAAAAGGTTCACCAGTATTAAAATTTCTGTTATAATAAGGGAAATCACAACTTGTTATATGAATCCGTAACTTATGACCAGCTTTAATAACCTGAGCTGTTTCAAATAGATCAATCTCATATTTATATACTTTATTGGGAACCAATAATTCTTGTTGTTTTGTTGAATTTCTATATCTGGAACGAATAATTCCTTCGCATACCGACATGGAACGTCCTTCTGGCCATACATCACATAATCTTACTAACCAATCAGTATCTTTTGCTGATGATTTTGCATATATTACAGCTTTAACCGACCCAACTACAGTCAAATCTTGTTCAAGATTTTCTGTAGTATAGGTGATCATCCGGTTTTCAATATCAGAATAATCCTGTGGTCCTGTATTTAAAAAATCCCTTTTACCTGGGATAGGATTTTCAGGATCGTAAGTATAACTATCAGCTTTTTCAATCGAATCAGGTTGATAAATGGTTAGACTTCCATTGTTAAGCGATTCATCATTTCTCCCCTTTCCCTCATGTAAGAATAAAATCTGGTTTTGAATATCTTCAGGAGGCCAATTATCTAATTCGAGCCAGCGGTTATCTCCCATAAGGAAAACCTTCACAGGTTTCTCATCCATGATTCCGTTTTTGATCCCTTTTAACCAGTAATCATACCATCGCAATCTATATTTTTCTGCATTTAAAACTGCCTCAGGTCCAAAATCTAATTCACCGGGCGTTGCACTAACATGACTCCATGGGCCAATTACTAAATATTGATTTTTTCGGCACTGTTCTGACAATCCATTTTTTTTAATTCCTGTATAGGCATCAAATGTAGCGTCAGGGCGATAATCAAACCAGCCATTCCAATGCAGAATAGGGATATCCACCTCATGATACATCGAACTTATATCTGTGGACTCCCAGAAGGCACCTTCATCGGGATGCTTAAGCCATTCAAAATACCAATCTGACAATCCTTTTAAAGGTTGCAAGTCGTTCAAGGGAGTATGCCAATTCCAATAATCCATTTCGGTAAGAGCTTTGCCTAAACGAATCTGGGCATCTTCTATTCCAGGTGTTATTGTATCATCTTGAATCTGAAGTAAAGTCATTCCCATTGGAAACCATGAAATATCGTATAGCTCGAGAATACCGTCCTGAAAAAGACAATTCCTTGCAGAACCCCAACCCATCTGAACAAAAAGTGTTTTTAAATGAGGAGGTCTAGTTGGTGCAACAAGGTATTGAGTCAAACCTGAGTAAGATGCTCCAATCATTCCTACTTTACCATTTGACCATTTTTGTTGTGCTGCCCATTCAATGGTTTCGAATCCATCCTTATTTTCACCCCAGGCATCGTCTCTGAATGGATAATAATCTCCTTCAGAGGCAAATGTACCCCGGCAATTTTGCCAAATAACCACATATCCTCTGCTCGCGTAATAATTTCCCGTGAAAGGGTAAAAGTGCCCCCTGGCCCAATCCTTAAGTTTGTAGGCATGCCGACCAACAAGTACAGGATATTCGCCCAATTGTTTTGGTCTATAAATATCAGCTCTCAAGATGGAG
>CAZFHF010000404.1:0-2852 GCA_964518655.1 uncultured Bacteroidales bacterium
AATATTTCCATAGCATTAATAATAACATCATCTGTATTTGAATTAATATTCTTAGCTAATATAGTTTCCATGTTTTTATCTAACAGATAATTAAATGGCAAAGTCTGTACATTATAATTTGCTGCAACAATGGAATTAGGATATGTAGAATCATTAACACTTAACCATGGTAACTCATCAAAATTTATAGCCCTTATCCAGTGCTTAACAGATTTATCAAATGATATCTGGTAAATTTCAAATCCTTTATTCTTATACCTGGTATAGACATCCTTAAATTTTAAATTGGCTTTAACACTTTCCTCATTCCAGGAAGCCCAGAAACTAAGTAATACATATTTTCCTTTTAATGATGACAGATTTATGGTATCACCGTTTGCATCAGGCAGCTTGATATCAGGTAATCCTATATTACTGGGCTTAACAATGCTGAATATCTTTTGAGTTTGATAATCATTTAGCAGCTTGTTGGTGTATTTGTCAAGCACAATAATATGTTTGGATTTCGGATACAGCTTTTTTAAAGAATCCCTGACAATCTTGTAAAATTGTATGTCACGTGCTCTATTGAACAAATATATCTGAGGTTGAATTTCCTGATATATGGCCATAATACTTGCCATCGATGTATAATGATTTAAAATAAATTCAATTGAATATCTGCGGTGGGCATCAACGATTGTTTCATAATTTACTTCCTGTTCTTTCCTGATCTGCTCATCAACTGTTTTATTATATTCATCTGCCAGGGAATCAAGTTTTAACTTTACATTATTCAACTTAGCTATTAGCTCATTTATCAGTTGTGAGCCTTTTGAACCTTCTATAATCAGGGTATTGCTGAGATTATTTATATCTCCTGAAATAAAAGCATTTTCTCCGGGTTCCAGCAAGAGGCTGATAATTTTATTATCTGATCTTAACTGATAGAATTGCGGAATTTTTGCTTGTGCAGAAAAAGAGAAGCGCCCATTGCTTCTTATCCTTAAAGAGTCAAGCGGCTTAATCTTGAAGACATCTACTTCTTCAAAAACAAGGGTTTGCCCCTTACAGTTATTAAGCGTTCCTTTTACTTTGACTTTGTTAGTCCCATTGCAGGACACTAATACCAAAAACCCAATGATGAATACATAAGTTCTCATATTCTAATAAAATATATCATTAAGATTTTTTTCAAGCTCAGTGACAGCCAGATTTTTTGCTATTATCCTTCCAGCCGTGTCAAGAAGAAAACTAGCAGGTATCTCTCTTATATGGTACTTCACCGCTGCTTCGGAATTCCAGAATTTAAGGTCACTTACATTAATCCCAGCCAATTTATCCTCTTCAATTCCTTTTAGCCACGATTCTTTAGTACGATCCAGAGATACCTGATATAGCTTAAAATTTTTTTGCCTGAATTTATTATATATTCTCATTAACTCCGGATTCTCTGCCCTGCATGGCGGGTGCCATGATGCCCAGAAATTAAGCAACACATAATTGCCCTTAAGAGAGTAAAGTGAAATCAGGGAATCTTCAGGAGTAGGTAATATTATGTCAGGAGGTATAGCTCCAATATCAAACTTCATGCTTTCCCTTGTTTCTACTACTTTTTGATTCAGACTCTTTACAGCCTCTGAAGCTGGATATAATGCCGTTAAATTTGAATCAGCAAGATTGAAATATTCGAAATCCTCTTTATAATCAAAAACAGGAGTATTCCTTCCCAGGTATTGATAAAGAGCCATTATACAAACCATTGATCCGGGATTATTTTTTATTATTTCTATTGAAAAATTTTTGTGATCTTCAAATATGAGGTTATATAAACTGTCAATCCGGGCTTTTTTCACAAAAAATCCGGGTTCTCCTTTAATATTTTCGTAATCCGTACTTAGTCTGGTAATTTTTTCAAGGGTTTCCCGCTGTTTATCAACCAGTATTTTAACAAGTTTTGAATCCTTTGAACCTTCAACAACATATTCACTATCAAAATTCGAAGCATTGGTAATGATATTTATACAGTCATCAGGGTGTATTATTAAATGAATATTACCGCTAAATTCTGTAAAAAGAATAAAAAACCCGGTTTCATCAGTATAACCTTTAAGCGAAAATCTGCCAACTGCATCGGTTTTAGTTGAATCAACCTGAATTCTCCGGCTGGATGTCAGCTTTTGAAGATATATCTTTGCTTCCTTTAAATCTTTAGCCGTACCTTTTACTTCAAAATTATCTTTTTGGGTTGAACAACCGGTAACAAATATTGTTAGAATTAATAATCTTATTATAATATTTTGCATAGAGAAATATTTTTTCAAATATACTATTATCATAATGAAATGCAGTTATTTGTATATGTTTCTTTAAAAATAGACTTATAATAAGATAATTTACTAAAAACTTCTATTTATAAACATAAATTGTCTTAAATTTAATAGTAATAATTTTAAATTAAAATCATCATAATTATTTGGCCAAATTAACTAATGGATAAAGATTATTAGTTTAATTTCGAAGATTAAAATGAAATCAATATGAGTTATCTGGACTTTGATAAATCACAGCTGGTCAATCTGGAATATTCCTTAAGCAAGGAAATCTTAAGGAGTAACAGGGCTGGTTCATATGCAAGCACAACTTTGGTAGGCTGCAACACCAGAAAATACCATGGATTACTGGTTTGTCCCATGGAGCATCTGGACGGAGCAAGGCATGTTTTACTGTCATCTCTCGATGAGACAATCGTTCAGAATAACAATGAATTTCATATAGGTATTCACAAATATCAGGGTGATAACTATATCCCTAAAGGGCATAAATATATTCGTGATTTCATTGCCGATCCCGTTCCAAAAGTTGTTTATCGC
>CAZFHF010000405.1:0-2849 GCA_964518655.1 uncultured Bacteroidales bacterium
CACCGAACCTGTTCTGGCCTGGACAATAAATCCGATTTTAAGATTAGCGTTCATTACTAATGAACCAATTATAATTATTAAACAGATATTAAAAATATAAACTTTTCTCCGAATACAAGCCTATGACGCATATAATATATTTAAGTAATTATCCTTATAACGATTTTATTATTTTTGCTAATAAAGTAACAAATAAAAAACCTGCATTAATGGAGTATATTCTGTCAAATAAAAAATTTAAGGATTCAAACACTTACCATGGAATATACTATACAGGTAATTTTAAAGCTGAGAGTGATGCTTTAAGCATTACCGAAGGTGAGATAATCAGGGATAAATACTCTATACCGGGGGCAGCCAGCGGGAAAACAGAAAATTTCATCGGGTTTTACAATATTATCTCGTATTCGCCCCGTAATAAGCAAATAATTGCACAAAATGACGAACTGGGGATGCTTCCTTTATATTATTTTCATAAAAAGGATACGTTTATTATATCAAATAATCTGTGGCTAATTATAACCATTGTAAGCTCCGATGACCTGAAACTGAACATCCCGGTAATAAAATCCTTTATACACTTTAACAGGATTCCTCACGAAACAGGGACATTTTTTGAAAATATCAGTCTCCTTCCGTCAGCTTGCAAGCTGCTATATGATACCGGCAGCAATAAGATTCAAATCTCTAAATACTGGGATCTTGAGCAAAAGCCTGATAATAATCTGAAAATTGCTGATGCTGTAGATCTGCTGGACAGGGACCTGACAGACCTATTCAGATACCTCAAAAGCAAGTATCCCGGGGCAACCTTTGGCTTTGGAAACAGCGGGGGACTTGATTCAAGGCTTATACCTGTATATGCCCGCGAATCAGATCTTCTTGTTACAGCATATATCACCGGGAACCCAAGGCCACGAAAATTATTTTATTCAACATCCCATAAAAGTGCCTTAAAAATTGCCGGAACATTAAACCTGTCCCATCATAATATAAGTTACAAACCCTCAAACTTTGAAGAGAGGCTTCTGCTTGATATCAGGAATAATCCTCTGAGCAACAACCAGGTGCTTAAAAATCCCTTTGACAGGGTGCCCCCTTTTGATAATATGTTTTGCGGAGGAAACGGTTTTATTATCAGCAATGACAGCAATAAATGGAAAGATTTTAAAAACATCGATAATAAAGACCAGAAAATACAGTTTTTGTATAATTACCTTAATAAGCTCAAATACAGCTCCAGGCAGGAAAAAATCTTATCCGCATTGTTTAATGCAAGAAGCAGGGCAAAGACATATTTAATTAATTCCTTTTTCAGTAATACAGAACCCAGCTTTTTGCAATACTTCGCAGATTTCTATGAAAAACACCGGCATAAAGACAATATCAGTTTTATACGCTCATTTCATCAGAGCATATTCAACAGGCATTCCCCGGGCGGAGGCTTTGAATCGCTTAACAGGACAAAAAAATCATTTTATCTTTATTTCCCCTGGGCAATAGCCAACACACTTAAATGGCAGGATGATTATTTCTTTGACCGTAAAATACTGAAGGAACTGATACTCAGGAAAGATAAACGCCTGGCACTGATTCCCGACCAGGAAGGAAGGACACTGGTCAGGCCTGCAGGCAAATATCTGACAACAGCAAGATTAGTATTACGCGGAAGCGGACTCGATTACAGGGACTGGTACAGGGACTCTTCCATCTTAAAGGCTACAGCTGCAATACTAAAAAGAGACAATCCGCTCTTTGATGAGCTCATAGAAGGTAAAAAGAATTGCCACCTGCTTGGTAAGCTGCATGCCAATATAATTCTTGATATTCTCAAGATCAAGAAAATCCTGGATATAATGTATTATAAAGAATTCGGTTTTATCTTTAACAAATCATTTGAAATAAAATAATGCATAAAAAGACAATAGGAATACTGGGGGGAGTAGGTCCGTATGCCGGACTGGATTTGATAAAAAAGATTTTTGATAATACATGTGCTGAAAATGATTATGAACATCTGCCTGTGATACTATATTCAGTGCCGCAGCTTGTGCCGGACCGTACAGATTTTATAACAGGCAGGACCACGGTAAATCCGTCTGCAGGCATCATACAGGGGCTGCAAAACCTGGTAAAAGCAGGCGCACATATTTTAGCCGTTGCGTGCAACAATGCCCATGCTGACCTGATTTTTAATCCTGTTAAAGAATGGGTTGAAAAACACCAGGGTCTTGAACTGGTAAATATTGTCGATTCGACGGTAGAATATATACTTACCGTATCACCATCCGTGCGAAAAGCAGGAATACTGGCAGTTTACGGAACCTATAAGTCACAGGTTTATGAAAAAGCTTTGCTTAATAAGGGCATAGAGGTAATTGGACTTACGGAAGAAATGAAAAAAAGTATTCATAATATTATCTGGAATCGTGAATACGGCATCAAGGCATTTTCCAGTCCGGTTACCCCAAAAGCGCGCAATGAACTGCTCAGTATTATCAACTATATGGTAAAAAACAAAGCTGATGCAATTATCCTTGCATGCACCGAAATACCCCTGGCAATCACCGAAAAGAAAATCAATAATGTATTTATTTTTGATTCCAATGAAATTCTGGCAAGGAAGCTCATAACCCTTTGTGACCCTAAGAGCCTGAAGCCTTTATAATGCAGTGACAAAAAGAGCCGTTATTTACCGGCACCCATTTTATTTCTTATTATCCCCAGCATATTTGTCCATATCCTGTTAACATCCTCCGAGGCATGCAGCAGAACAATAAGTGCACCGAAGACAGATGTGATAAGAATACTCCTTATTAACAGGTCCACTATATAATGAGCCAGTTGAG